>JAEUKG010001263.1 GCA_016794325.1 Myxococcales bacterium
CCCCGCGGCGGAGCGCCCGCGCGGTGACGCGCGAGAGGCCGTCCTTGCCCGGGGGGTCGAGGGCGGCGCCGGTGCGGAGGAGCGCCGAGACGCTCACGATCGGCAGCGTCGGCTGCGGCTCCACGTAGCAGGGGACCCCTCCGTCGAGGACGATCTTGGCCGCGCCGCTCACGACGCCGCTCCCGTCTCCGGGCGCACGACGACGATCGTGCGCGCGCTGTCGACGAGGTAGCGCCGGGCGGCCGTCCGGACCTCGCCGGCGGTGGTGCGGCGGTAGGCCTCGAGCTTGCGGAACGCCGCGTTCGGATCGCCGAGCACCGTCTCGTAGAAGCCGATCTGCTCGGCTTTCCCCGACGCGGTCTCGAGGGCTTGGAGCGCGCCGAGCTCGAGGCGCGCCTTCGCGCGCTCGAGCTCCTCGGGGGTGACCACCTCGGTCCGGAGCCGCTCGAGCTCGGGCTCGACCTCCGCGAGGATCGCCTCGGCCGTGATCCCGGGCCGGGCGGTGAACGTGAGCTCGTAGAGCCCCGGATCCCGGAACGTGGAGGCCCAGCCGCGCAGATCGGTGACGAGCTCCTTGGCGACGACCAGCCGCTGGTAGAGCCGCGACGCGCGGCCGGCGGTGAGGATCTCGCTGAGGATGGTGAGCGCGGGGTGGTCGGCGTCGCCGAGCGCGGGGCCGCGGTAGCCGACGAAGATCTTCTCGCTCGCGGTCGGCTTCTTCAGCTCCACCCGCCGCTCGGCGGTCTGCGGCGGCTCGGGGCGCGTGTCTTCGGCCGGGATCTCGGCCGCGGGGATGCCCCCGTACGCTGCCTGGATCTTCGCGAGGACGTCGGCCTCGCGGACGTCGCCGACGACGACCACCACCGCGTTGTTGGGGGCGTAGTACGTCCGGTAGAACGCGGCGCAGTCTTCGGGGGTGAAGTTCTGGATGTCCTCCATCCACCCGATCGTCGGCCAGTGGTACGGGTGGCAGGTGAACGCCGTCTTGTAGAGGACCTCCGAGGCGGCGCCCTCGACGTCGTCCTCGACGCGGTAGCGGCGCTCGTTGGCGACGACCTCCTTCTCGCTCACCACCTGCGGATCGCGCAGGACGAGGTGCGCCATGCGATCGCTCTCGAGCTTCACCGCGAGGCCGAGCCGGTCTTTGGGGAGCGCCTCGTGGTAGTACGTCCAGTCGAACCAGGTCGCGGCGTTCGACTCCGCGCCGTTCTCCTCGAGCTTCTTGTCGAACTCGCCGGCGGCGAGGTGCTCGGTCTCGTTGAACATGAGGTGCTCGAAGAGGTGCGCGAGCCCCGTCTTGCCCGGGCGCTCGTGCCGCGAGCCGACCTTGAACCAGGTGTGGTAGCTCACCGTGGGGGCGCTCTTGTCGACGAGCACCAGGACGCCGAGGCCGTTGCCGAGCTCGAAGCGATGGATGTGCTGCAGCGCGGCGCCGGTGCCGAAGGGGACGGAGCCGGTGTGGCGCACCTTCGCCGTCGGGCTCGCGGCCTTCTGGTTGATCTTGTCGAGGAGGCTCTCGAAGCTCGGCATCCCGTATCGTCTCCCTGAAGCGCCACCGAGGGCGGTGGCGGCCATGAAAATGTGAACCAATCCGGACACTTCACGCGCGATCGCGCGGTCACCACTCGCGGAGGTCGAGCACCGAGAAGCTGCTGCCGCGCCACACCCACGCGTGCGGCCCGCACGTCGCGACGATGCCGCGCGGCTGGGCCTCGTCGGGATCGCGGCGGGTGTCGCGGACGCCGACGACGCTCTGACCCCCGACGCGGACGAGGCGCGCGGGCTCGCGCGTCCCGCGGGCGGCGTGGAAGATGGGCTCCTTGGCGCCGGTGCCGATGGAGATGACCCCGCCGTCGCTCGCGATGAGCAAGCCGCCGTCGTGGCCCTTCACGCCGTACATCGGCCGCGGAGTGCCCGCCTCGTTGACGAAGGCCTCGTCGCGAGGGTCCCACTTCGCCTTGCGCGGCGCCCCCTGGTCGAGCCGCCACACCGTGCCTCCGCGCACGAGGACGACGCCGACGCCGCGCCACAGGTCCATGTCGAGGAGGGCGCCCTCGATCACCTGGGACTCGTGGATCGGCAGCCAGCGGCTGCCGTCGAACTGCGCCATCGCCCCCATCTCGTCGCCGCACACGAGCATGTGGATGCGCGAGGCCCACGCCGACAGGGCGATCACGCGCTCGGACGCGTCGAGGCCGGCGTCGGGCTCGAACGGGCGGAAGCGCGTGCCGTCGAACTCGAGGAGCGCGCCCGCGCCCCACACGAGCACCCGCTCTTCGCCGCCGCCGATGCCGTACCACCACGCTCGGCCGGGGGTCGGGCGCTCGAGCGTGAACGTGCGCGCCTTGCCGCCCGAGAAGAGCACGGCGTGGGTCGACGACAGGCCCCACATCGTGCCGCCGGGGGTGACGTAGAGGTCGATGAGCGGCTCGTCGAGCGCGTGGGCCGTCGCCACCTCGCCGTCGACGACGTGGAGGATGAGGCTCGGGGCGCGGTCGCTCGTGCTGCTCGTGCGCGCGAGGAGGTAGAAGTCGTCGGCGCTCGAGCCGCTCGCCGCGCGGAACGTGTGTCGGCGCGCGCCGAGGTCGGGCTGCTCGAGCGTCCCTCGGAGGATGAGCGGCGGCTCGCGGGGCGCGATGCGGAGATCGCGGACCTGATCGGGGTGCGACGGCTCCCGGCCGGTCTCGGGCCCGAAGAAGTTCTCGTCGCGGAAGTAGCGGAGCCACCGGAAGACGTCCTCGGCCTCGAAGACGTAGATGCCGGTCCGCAGTGACACCGCGAGGGTGAACTCGTCGACGTTCAGCGTGAGCGACGCCTTCCCGCTCGAGTCGAAGAGCCGATCGACGTCGCCGCGCACCGATCTCGCGAGATCGCGCCCGAGGAGCTCCTCGATCGCGAGCGTGTCGCCGGTCTCGAGGCGGCCGACGACGGGGTAGTCGAAGCGGAAGCCGAGATCGGCGAGCAGCCGCTTCAGGTGGGCCGGCAAGCTCGCCGCGCGCTCCACCATCTCCTCGCGGGCGTCGGCGACGGCGTCGATCCACTCGCCGAAGCTGTGGAACGCCGTCTTCATCGTGTTGTTCTCGAGCACCACCACCGGCAGCTCGTCGTCGCGGGTCTTGGCGGCGCGGTCGAAGCAGTAGAGCCGCTCGCGGCTCACGCAGAAGGGGAGGTAGCGCTCGCCCTCGAGGCCGAGGAGCGAGACGAGCTCGGCGGACTTGGACGCCATGTCGCCGGCGGCGAGGATGAGGTCCGGATCGCCGACCTTGCTCGCCACCCGCATCGCGGCGGCGTAGCTCGGCGGCAGCTGGCGCCCCTCGCCGAGGAGGCTCGCCTGGGCGACGAGCTCCTTGAGCGCGAGCGGCTCGCCGAGCCGATCCTCGTGCCCGGAGCGGGTGAGGATCTCCCGAATGCGGTCGAGCGCCGCGAGCGCGAGCTTGCTCGGGTCGAGGTTCGACCGAGGCTTCAGCTTCTTCGGCTGTTTCTTCCTCGGGATCTTCCTCATCGCGCCCCCGCTCCCATCCTCGTCAGGCGTCCACCTTCAGGATAGCGAGGAACGCCTTCTGGGGGATCTCCACCGAGCCCACCTGCTTCATGCGCTTCTTGCCTTCCTTCTGCTTCTCGAGGAGCTTGCGCTTGCGGGAGATGTCGCCGCCGTAGCACTTCGCGGTGACGTCCTTGCGCAGGGCCCGCACGGTCTCGCGGGCGATGATCTTGCCCCCGATGGCGGCCTGGATCGCGACCTCGTACTGCTGTTGAGGCACGAACTCCTTGAGCTTTTCGGCGAGGGCCCGGCCCCGGTGGTAGGCGCGCTCCTTGTGGACGATGATCGACAGCGCGTCGAGCGGATCGCCGTTGACCATCATGTCGACCTTCACGAGGTTGCCCTCGCGGTACTCGATGAACTCGTAGTCCATCGACGCGTACCCGCGCGAGACGCTCTTCAGCTTGTCGTGGAAGTCGAAGAGGACCTCGTTGAACGGCACCTCGTAGATGATGATGACGCGATCGGCGCTCGCGTACTTCATGTCGATCTGCGTGCCGCGCCGCTCCTGGCACAGCGTGAGCACCGCGCCGACGTATTCGCTCGGCACGTGGACCGAGAGCTTCACGAAGGGCTCTTCGATGTGGTCGATGTGCTGGGGCGCCGGCAGCTTCGCCGGGTTGTCGACCACCACCAGCGACCCGTCGTTCTGGTGCACGTGGTAGACGACGCTGGGGGCGGTGGTGATGAGATCGAGGTTGAACTCGCGCTCGAGCCGCTCCTGGATGATCTCCATGTGGAGGAGGCCGAGGAAGCCGCAGCGGAAGCCGAAGCCGAGGGCCTCCGAGGAGTCCGGCTCGAACGAGAACGCCGCGTCGTTCATGTGCAGCTTCTCGAGGGCGTCGCGCAGGGCCGGGTAGTCGGCGCTGTCGGTCGGGAAGATCCCGGCGAAGACCATCGGCTTCACGTCTTTGAAGCCCGGCAGCGGCTCGGTGGTCGGCTTGCCGGCGTGCGTCACCGTGTCGCCGACCTTGGTGTCGTGCACGCTCTTGATGTTGGCCGCGAGGAAGCCGACGTCGCCGGGCTTGAGCTCCTCGAGCGCGGTGGCGTGGGGCGTGAAGCAGCCGATCTCGGTGACCTCGTAGTCGCGCTTGGTGGCGAAGAAGCGCACCTTGTCGCCCTTCCGCAGCACGCCGTCGACGACGCGGATCATGATCATCGCGCCGCGGTAGCTGTCGTACCAGGAGTCGAAGATGAGGGCGCGCAGCGGCGCGTCGAGGCGGCCCTTCGGCGCGGGCACCTTCTGCACGATCTGCTCGAGGATGTCGGGCACGCCGATGCCCGTCTTGCCGCTGCACGACACGGCGTCGGAGCAGTCGAGCCCGATGACCTGCTCGATCTGCTCCTTCGTCTTCTCGACGTCGCTCGAGGGCAGGTCGATCTTGTTGAGGACGGGGATGACCTCGAGGCCCTGCTCGATCGCGAGGTAGACGTTGGCGAGGGTCTGGGCCTCGACGCCCTGCGTCGAATCGACCACGAGGATGGCGCCCTCGCAGGCCGACAGGCTGCGCGAGACCTCGTAGTTGAAGTCGACGTGCCCGGGCGTGTCGATCAGGTTGAGCTGGTAGACGTTGCCGTCCTTCGCCTTGAAGCGGAGGCGCACGTTCTGGGCCTTGATGGTGATGCCGCGCTCCCGCTCGATGTCCATCTTGTCGAGGAACTGGTCGCGCGCCTCGCGCTCGGTGAGCGCGCCGGTCACCTCGAGGATGCGATCGGCCAGCGTCGACTTCCCGTGGTCGATGTGCGCGATGATCGAGAAGTTCCGGATGAAGTCTTGGGGCGTCGACATGAACGGGGGCGAGCACACATAGCAAGCGAGAAGGCTCGTAGCCACAAGGCTTTTCCGCCGTCACCCTCCGCTCGCGTCGGGTCCTTGGGCTCGGCGGCTGCGCCGCGAACGGCGCCGCGAGGGTTCAGCGGGGCTTCGGCGCGCCGTCGGGGGCGGCGCGAGCGGGCCGTGACGGCTTCTCGTCCTCGTCGCCGTCGGCCGCGACCGCGCGGCTCGAACGGCGCGGCTCCTCCTTGGGCTCGCCCTTGTCCTTGTCGCGGCCAGCCGCGCTCACGTCGAGCGTCGAGTCGACGAGGGGGAGCTGGCCCGGCAGGAGGTGGGCGTAGTGGCGGAGCACGAGGTCGATGCCCTCGCGGATGTAGACCGCCACCGGCACCTTCGTGCGCTCGTGCAGGACCTTCAGCTTGTCGGCCTGCTCCGGCGTCACGTAGATGGTCGTGGAGATCTTCTTGCGCATGGCGTCCGGCTCGAGGAACCCCCGACCCTGTGGATATACACTACGTGAACATACGTGACGGTCAAGGGGGAGCCCGCGTTTCCCGGACGATCTTGTAACGCATTGAAATGAATGGCTATTATTCTGTGCGCGCCCCAGGTCTTCCCCAGGCTGTCCACACCCCTTGTTTATGGCTGAGGTAGCACTCCTACCGACATCGCGGGGTTGGGCTTTGGGGGTCGGGCTTTGATGGGGGGGCAGGGTCCGAGCGGCGAGGGGAGCCCGGTGCGGGGCGAGCGGGAGGGCTCGGCTCGAATGGCCTGCCCGGGCGTCCGCGGGCTCGACGGCGGAGGCGCTCGTCGCTCCGACCGCGACGCTTGCGGTGAGTGAAGGAGGCCGGTTATCGTGGGCGCGCGACGACGGGGGCGAAGCGTCGCCGTCAAAAGGACAGGACATGAGGCTTGGATGGTTCGGAGCTGCGGCGCTCGTCGCAGCTTCCACGGGAGCTTGGGTCTCGGTGGGGTGCTCGGGCGAGCAGGCGGCGGCCCAGGGTGGGGGTGGCGGACCGGGCAAGCCCGTCGGCGACTTCCGCTCGACCACGCTCTCGCACGAGACGTGTCCGGAGACCGGCCGCGTCGAGAAGGTCGACGCGACCAACGACGGCAAGGTCGACATCGTGAAGGTCTACGACGCCGCGGGGCACGAGAAGTGTCGCTTCTCGGATCTCGACCACGACGGAAAGCCCGACCTCTTCCAGTTCTTCGACGCGCAGGGCCAGCTTCGGCGTCGCGAGGCGTTCTACACCGGCGCGCCGCTACCGACGGTCATCGAGTACTTCGAGGCCGGCAAGCTCTCGAAGCGCGAGCTCGACGCGACCAACCAGGGCCGCATCGACACCTGGGAGACGTTCGACGTCCAGACGGGCAAGATCGTCAAGCGCGAGCGCGACTCGACGGGCGACGGCCGCATCGACCAGTGGTGGACGTTCGAGGGCGACAAGGTGACGATCGCCATGGATCGCAACGGCGACGGCCTGCCCGATCCGGAGTCCACCGTCACCCTCGGCGCGAACGGCCAGCCGATCGCGACCGACGCCGGCGCGCCCCCGCCGCCGAGCGCGTCGACCGCGCCCCCGCCCCCTCCGACGTCGACGCCGACGTCGCCCACTCCCACCCCCACGGCCGAGCCCGACGCTGGGCCCAAGCGCGGAGGCGCGAAGCGATGAAGCGGTCGGTGATTGCGGCGCTCGCCGCGGCGGGCCTCGTCTCGGGCGTCATCGCCTGCGGCGGCAAGGAGCAGGCGGCCATCGGGACCGGCACCTCGAAGGTGAGCCCCGGGGGCACCCGCGACCAGAGCAAGTGGCCCGTCGACGACAAGTCGATGTGCGACTGGAAGAGCAAGCCCGAGCTCCAGGTGTCGGAGGCCAACGGCCCCGGCGCGCTCAAGCCCAACGTCCGACGCGTGTACAAGGTCGTCGGCGAGGGGGAGTCGCGTCACAAGACGCTCGTGTGCCGCGAGATCGACACGAACCTCGACGGCATCAAGGACGTCGTCCGCACCTTCAACGCCAAGGGCGAGGCGGTCCACGAGGAGGCCGATCGCGACTACGACGGCAAGATCGACCTGTGGATCTCGTTCGTCGACGGCCGCATCGCCCAAGAGGACATCGACACGAACGGCGACGGGAAGGCCGACGTGTGGAAGTTCTACGTGAACGGCCAGCTCCAGCGCATCCGGCGCGACCGCAACTTCGACGGCAAGCCCGACGTGTGGGAGATCTACACGCGCGGGAAGCTCGAGCGCATGGGCGTCGACGACACGTACGACGGCCACGTCGACCGCTGGGATCGCGACGAGGTCATGAAGTACGAGGCCGAGGAGACCGAGAAGAAGACCCGCGAGGCGATGGCCGCCGCGGCCGCCGCCCAGAAGGACGCGGGGGCGCCTCCGGCTCCCGCCGCCGTCGACGCGGGCGCCGGCGACGCCAGCGCCAAGAAGAAGTGAG
>JAEUKG010001274.1 GCA_016794325.1 Myxococcales bacterium
TAATACACCCGCCAAACCCCCGACTATCGCACCTGCGCCCACGCCCCCCCACGGCGTGCGCGGCCCCCCGACCGCCTCCGTTTCGCGCGCCGCACATTCGACGAGCGCCCAGGGAAGGTGCGATGCTGGGGAGATGGGTCGAGCGCGTTCGGGCGTCGCATCGCTGGTCGTCGTGGGTCTGACGGTGGCGGTGGGGTGGACCGCGGCGTGCTCGTCCGACCGCCCGCCGCCGACGTCGAGCTCCTCGGGAGCGGGCTCGTCGGGCGTCGTGGGATCGAGCTCCGGTGGCTCCTCCGACTCGGGGACGGACGCGCCCTCGTCCGGGGGCGACGCCTCCTCCGACGCCTCCTCCGACGCGGGGGTGATCCCGTGTTACGGCGACGCGCCGCTCACCGCCGACGGCGGCGCGGCGCCGCTCGACTGCGCAGGCTCGCCGACGTGCGCCGCTCACTGCGCGAGCATCCGCGACCACTATCGCGTGGCGGTGGCGCAGGCGGCGATCCGGTGCATCCTCAAGCTGCCGAGCTGCGCGAGCCTCACCGACGTCCGCGCGTGCACGGATCTCGGGATCGGCAACGCGTGCGCGGTGGGGACGTCGAGCGCGTACTGCACGCCCTTGGTCACCTCGTGCGATCCGGCGGCGGGCCAGCCGGGGAGCAACATCGACCAGGCCGGGTGCGAGCGCTTCGCGCACGCCCTCTCGGCGTCGGGCCGGGCCGCGTTCTCCACCTGCATCCAGGCGAAGGTCACCGCCGGCACGTGCCCGGTCGAGATCATCACCTGCGCGAACGAGATCCGGCAGTGACTACGCAACGAGGTGGCGGCGGCGGAAAAAGTTGCGTAGCGCGCCCGCGCGCAGAGGCGGCTCGAGTCTCTATCCCCTCGTGATCTCGAGGAAATCGAGCGACGACGCGAGGGTTCACTTATTGCATCGCAGCGGGGGTTTCGGAGTCGGAGGCGGCGAAACGAATGCAGGTATCCACCAGGGCCTTGGGGGTCGCGCTCGCAGCGGTGCTCGGAGCCGTCGTCGCGGTGACGGCTTCGTGCTCCGGCGAGCCCCCCGAGGCCGCGCCCGGCGCGGGGAACACCTCGAGCGGCGCGCCGAACGCGTGCGCCACCCCGCAGACGGGATGCCCCTGCTCGGAACCCGGCGCGAAGGTGCCGTGCGGCAGGACGGTCCACGGCGGCCACGACTTCGTGTACTGCTACGAGGGCCAGCGCACCTGCAACGACGGCGTCTACGGTGAGTGTCTCGAGGGCCGCACGGCGCTCCACTCGACGTCGATGATGGTCGGCACCAAGGGCGGCGGCGTCCGGACGCTCGGGCTCGGCGCGCCGGCGTCGTGCGTCGGCCCCGACGGCGGCTCCATCAACCCGTGCGATCCCTACTGCAACGTCTTCGTCGATACGCCGACGGGGATGGACGCCGGGCCCGGGTTCTCCATCGTCGACGGCGGGCTGATCCCCACCGCCGCGTGCGGCAACGGCGCGCTCAACGGCGGCGAGCAGTGCGACGACGGCAACCTCGCGAACGGCGACGGCTGCACGTCGACCTGCACCCTCGAGGTGGGCTTCTACTGCCCGGTCCCCGGAAGCCCCTGCCTCGCGAGCACCTGCGGAAACGGCACGAAGGAGGGCCTCGAGCAGTGCGACGACGGCAACCTCCGTCCGTACGACGGCTGCTCGCCCACCTGCACCAAGGAGCCGGTCTGCCCCGTCGGCGCGGCGTGCACCGCGGTCTGCGGCGACGGCGTGAAGTTCCCGTCCGAGGCGTGCGACGACGGCAACAACATCGACGGCGACGGCTGCTCGTCCGCGTGCGCGGTGGAGGCGGGCGCGACGTGCAACACCGTCACCGCGGCGGCGCCCCCGTTCATCGACGTGCCGGTGATCTTCCGCGACTTCGACGGCAACACGCACCCCGACTTCCAGAAGTTCGCCGGGATCATCCCGCACAACGTCCCCCCGGCGGCGCCGTGGAACTACGCGCCCGGCGTCAACTGCGCGGGCGGCACGGTGCAGAACATCCCGGCGGTCACGCTCGCGGCCGACAAGGAGCCGGTGCTCAACGCGACGCAGAACTGCACCGCGAACGCGGCGTCGTTCTTCCAGTGGTATCACGACGACGCGACCGTCAACAAAGTCCTGCTCGGGCGCTCGCTGCGGCTCTTCAAGGTCGGCGCCGCGTACGTGTTCGACAGCACGAACGACACCGTCACGACGAACAACATCAACTGCGGCAACGGCACCGCGACCACCTGCCAGGGCCTCGGCGGCTTCTGGCCCATCAACGGGCTCGGGTGGGGCAACTGGGCGCTCACCGGGAAGAACTTCCACTTCACGAGCGAGGTCCGCTATCCCTTCACGTATGCCGGGGGCGAGACCCTCAACTTCACCGGTGACGACGACGTCTTCGTGTACGTGAAGGGCATCAAGGTCGTCGATCTCGGCGGCGTCCACGCGGCGGTCAGCGGCAACGTGACGCTCAACGCCGGCACGAACTCGGTCCCCGCGGGCACCCCGCTGAACCTCGTGGTGGGCGACACCTACGAGATCGTGGTCTTCCAGGCGGAGCGCAACACGACGGGCTCGAACTACAAGCTCACGCTCCAGGGCTTCAACAAGACCACGTCGCAGTGCTCGGTCCCGGCGCCGCCGTCGACGATCGCCCGCGATTTCGAGGGGATCTGCCCGGCGGGCACGAAGGTCGTCTGGCAGCTCTTCCGGTGGATGGCGAGCGTGCCGGTGGGGATGACGATCGACTTCCGCGCCGCCACCGCCGACACGGTCGCCGCGCTCCCGGCGTCGCAGACCGATCCCTCGACCGTCCCCATCGGCCAGGCGACGAACGCGAACAGCCCGGCCGGCGGTCCGCTCGCGTGGGCGTACGACACGATGGCCGTCTCCGGGCGCCTCGCGGCGGCGGTGCCGTCGCAGACGTCCAAGCAGTGGCTTCGGGTATACATGACCTTCAATGGAAGCCCGACGCTCAACCAGTGGCAGCAGCTCTACGACTGCGTCCCCGCCGAGTGATTCGGCTTCGAGGCGATCGAGCGCGGCCGCCGGGCTCGCCGCGCTCGGCCTCGTCGCGCTCGCGGCCGCGGGCTGCCGCCGCGGCGCCACGTCCACGAGCGACGCCGGAGTCGCGTCAGTCACCCCCTCGACGAGCTCCGCCGTAGCCTCGAGCGGAGGCGACGCCGGCGCGACCGCGGGCGACGCGGGCGCGGGCTCGACCGCGGCGCCGCCGCCCGAGATCACGACGGGGTCGCTCGAGCTCGTGGCGGTGGGGCGCGGGCCGTCGTCGAAGATCGTGTGGCTGCGCGCGTTCGGCGACCGGGTCTGGCTGTCGGGCACCAACGTCGACGCGTACGCCGACGACGCGGGGCCGCTCGAGAAGGCGCGCGATCTCCTCGACGGGCTGCCATACGCCGGCGCGGTGGATCGGCTCTTCGTCACCGGGCGCTATCCCAATCTGTATGCGGTGCGCGCGCGGACGGCCGCGCAGTTCGGGAGCATCCCGGAGCTCGCGGCGTTCGTCCGGGTGGGTCAGGTGTGGACGCCCGCGGGGCGGCTACGCGCCAAGGGGATCCCCAAGGCGTTCGTGCCCTGGGGCGACGGCGCGCTCGTGGTCCACTCCAGCGTCGACGCGAGCTCGCAGGCGGGCACGCAGCCCGGCGAGATCGGCACCGTCTTCGAGCGGATCGGCCCCGACGGCGAGGTGACCGCCCCCGATCTCGGCGTCGACCGCGTGTTCCTCACCTGGAGCGCGAGCTCCGACGGGACGACCCTCTCGCTCCTCGGCACGCGCGGGGACGATCGCGGAGGCGCACGAGGGCTCGTGCTCCTCCGCGGCAAGCGAGGCGCCCCCCTCACCGGGCACACCCTGTTGCCCGTCCGCATCACCGGGCTCGAGTGGCCCGGGTCCAGCGTCCACGAGGACGGGACGAACGCCCTGGTCTTGCCGCCCCACTCGCTCACCGCGTACGTCGATTGGCGCCCGGCAGGGACGGTGTTCCAGGTGACGGACGCGGTCGAGCCGCGGGGGGTCCCGGTGAGCGGCCCTGGGGGGCCGCTCTGTTACGTGCGGAGCGCGGTGACGCTCGGAGAGGATCTGTACGTCGCGCGCGAGTGCATCGGCGCCGAGGTCGCGACCGCGCTCCTGCGCCTCTCGCGCGGGGCGGCCCCGGTCGCGATCCCGCTCCCGTCGATCGCCGCGGGCGCCGGCGGTCGCGTCGCGAAGGCGGCGAGCCAGGGCGGTTTGCCGTGCTTTGCGCGCTCGCTCGTGGTCCGCGGGCGCGACGACGTCTTCGTCGAGGCTCGCTGCGGCGCGACGTCCGCGACCGACGGTGAGGGCGTCCCCGCGGTGTTCCGGCGCGGGCGCGCGCAGACGCCGATCGAGCTCCCGTAGCGGTTGTCTCGGCCGAGCCCGAGCGGTAGCTTCGAGAGGTGAGAGCGCTCGCGCCGCTTCTGGGGATCGGGGCCGCTGCGTTCGCGGCGGCGGCGGCCGCTGCGGCGTGCGAGGCGTTCGACGACGGCGGCTCGAGCGACGGGGGCGTCGGTGACGGAGGCGCCGGCGACGGGGCCGCAGCGCCCGAAGCCGGTCCCGCGCCCGACGGCGGTCCCGCGCCCGACGGCGGGACGTTCTGCTCGGGGAGGGCGGGTGTCTTCTGCGACGACTTCGAGCAGCCGGGGAGGGGGCTCGACGGTGGGCCGCCTCCGTGGGACTTCATCCGGCTCACGGCTGGGCCGGGGATCACGGGCGAGCTCGGCTCGACCGCGGCGATGCCGAGCCGACACCTGTGGATCCGCGGCAGCCCCAAACCTCCGGAGGCGGCGATGCTGCTCAAGGCGGTACCGGCGTCGGCGCCGAAGCTCCGGGTGTCGATGCGCGCAGCGTTCGACGAGATCCTCGGGCAGAACGGCGCGGTGACCTTCGCGCGGCTGGAGCTGCGTGGCACGGGCGATCGCGTCCAGGTCTCGGTGATCCGCGAGGACGCGACGCGCGTCCGCCTCTTCCTGCAGACCTTCGTCCCCGCGACCCCGAGCGGCATCGCCTACGGCAAGGCGTCCCTGGACATCCGCCGCCCGTACGAGATCGAGCTCGAGCTCGACCGCTCCACTCCCGCCGTGCGCCTCTTCGTGAGCGGCGCGGAGACCGCCGCGATCGCGACCGCCGTGCCCAACGCGGACGCCGATCTGGCGCTGGGGTACTCCGCGTACGGGACCGACTGCACCGGCTTCGGTCTGCACCTCGACGACGTCCTCGTCACGAAGTGACCGGGCGCCGCGAAATTCGCAGGGAGCGTCAAGCGCGCGTTCGGGCTTCGACCTAGGGTGTCTCAGCCTGGCTCACGGAACGATCAACAACCGGACGGACCCTCGCACTTCGGGGGCCAGTGCTTGTCGGCACAGATCGGCGCCACGCAGCGGCAGTTGCGCGCGTTCGGGTGGCCGAACTCGAAGTGCCACATCTCGTAGTTGAGTCTCACCGCGCCAACGGTGCTGTTGGTCATGATCTCGTCGAGGCGCCGCGAGAGGTCGCGGATCTTCGGGTCGTTCGGGTGTTCGATCCGGCACTCGGTGATGGAGTTGGGCTTGCTCGTGGCGGAAGCGAGGGTCGCGATCTTGATGTCACACGCCGCGCCCCGGGTGTGGTTTCCGGGGCCCGGCCACCAGATGCCCTTGTGATGGGCCGGATCGGCCTCCTTCACGGCCTCCGCGAGGTCATGCTTTCGGTCGGCCTCCTCCTCCGCGTTCTGGGGCGTCCGGCTCTCCCACTTCGAGCGCCGGTGCTGCGCTTTGAGGACGAAGTCGCACGATCGGGTCGAGTTGGCGGCCGTGGCGCGGTAGCAGTTGTCGACCATGAGGACGTGCTTGTCCGGCAGCGCGCCGGGGTGGCTCGCGATCCAGTCGTTGGCCTTGCGGAGGCCGTCGATGACGAGGGCGCCCGCCCGCACGTTCGGCTCGGACTTGACGTTGGGCATGTCCGGGATGGGCTGCGGATCCTTCAGGTCACCGGCCTTCTCGATCAGCGCCGCGGGGAAGGTGCACGTCGTCGACCACGCGTTCGTGTTGAGCTTGCAGTGGCTGGCGCAGAACTTGAGGCACGTCTCGGGGGTGTCGCAGAACGATCCGGCGTGGTCGTCGGCA
>JAEUKG010001288.1 GCA_016794325.1 Myxococcales bacterium
GATCACCCCGAGGAGCGCCAGGAAGCAGAGGATGAGGACGAACGCCGTGAACATCGAACCTTTTCCCTAGCACAGAAGCCCGCGCCCCCCTTTGGGTTGCCCGCGACCTCGCCGGGGTTCGACGGCGCCCTCGTCGCGGCCGGGAGGGCCACTCGGTATCGCGCCGCAACAGCTCGGTTTTCCAGGGATCTCGCCCCACCGGGCCGCGACACGCGCGGCCCCGCGACGCCCATCAGCCGGGGCGGGCGCCGGCCTCGGGGGCCGCCCGCGCGCCCGCCTGGAGCGTCACGATCGAGCCCGCCACGCGAGCGAGGGCGCGACGGTGGGTGACGAGGAGCAGCGTGGTCCGCCCCGCGAGGGCCTCCAGCGACTCGCCGACCGCGAGCTCGGTGTCCTCGTCGAGGTTCGCGGTCGGCTCGTCGAGGACGAGCACGTGGGGCTCCGCGAGGAGCGCGCGCGCGAGCCCGAGGCGCTGCCGCTCCCCGGCCGAGAGGCCCGAGCCGTCTTCGCCGATCGGGTGGTCGAGGCCTCCGGGGGTCTTCTCGATCACGTCGCGGAGGTGCGCCGCCTCGAGCGCGGCCCAGATCGCCGCGTCGTCGGGCTCGCGCGCCCCGCCGTAGCGGAGGTTGTCGCGCACGGTGCCGGCGACCAGGAAGGGCTCGGGCCCGACGAAGCCCACCCGCACGCGCGGATCGGCGAAGTAGTCGCGCGGCGGACGGCCGCCCACGGTGAGGCTCCCGGCCGACGGCTCCTCGAGGCCGAGGAGGAGCGCGAGGAGCGTGCTCTTGCCGGCGCCGCTCGGGCCCATCACGCCGAGCGCGCCCCCGGCCGGGACCTCCAGCGACACGCCGGCGAGCGCGTCGATCTCGGCGCCGTCGTAGCGGAAGCGGAGCCCGTCGGCGTGGATCGCGGGCGGCCCGTCGACCGCGGCTCCCGAGCTCGCCGCGGGCGCGCGCGCGGGCGCGCTCGCGGGCGCGAGGGCGCGGGAGACGGCCTCGCCGTCGAGCTGGCCCACGAACGCCAGGGTCTCCTCGAGCTGGGGCGCGGAGACGAAGCAGAACGAGAGCTGGCTCACCGTGAGCGACAGCGCCTGGACGAAGCGGACGAAGAGGTAGAAGAACGAGAGCAGCACGAGCCCCGGGGTGCGGAGCACGCGCTCGGAGAACGCGGCGACGCCGACGATGAGCAAGACGCCGACGAACGGGGTGAGGGCGGAGGCGAGATCCCCGAGGAGCGTCGCGCGGACCGAGTGCCGCTCGTAGGCGTCGATCGCCCGGGTGAGGCGCGCGTGCTCCACCGCCTGGGTGCGCAGCGCGCGCACGAGGAGGAAGCTCCGCGCCACGCGCTCGATGCCGCGGGTGAGCTCGGCGAGCTCGGCGGGCACGCGCTCGGCCACCGCCCGGCTCCGCTTGCCGAGCGCGTGCACGAGCGCCCCGACGACGACGAGCGAGGCGAGGCCGACGGCGGCCTCGCGGGGCGCGCTCGCGAGCATCGCGGCCGCGAGGCCGAGCGCCTGCACGCCGGCCCCGAGGGCCACCGCGGCCGCGGCCGCGAAGTAGCTCGACTTCACGAACGTCT
>JAEUKG010001295.1 GCA_016794325.1 Myxococcales bacterium
GGACGTTCGGCTTCGGTGGAGCGGTGGCGAGCACGCAGCCGCCGTCGGGCTCCGCGCTCGCCTCCGGCGCGGCGTCCGCTCCGCCGGCCTCGACGACAGCGGGGAGCGGCTCGAGGAGGCTCTTGTCGTAGACGGCGCACGCGACGCCGACGGCGCCGGCCCCCACGGCGCCCACCGCGGCGACGCCGATCGCGGCGACGGCCATCCGCGAGCGCGCCGAGCACGGGAAGGGGAGCGAGAAGCGTCGCACGTGCGTCCACATAATGTATCATCGTGGAATGAGGAGTAGGCAGCTCTTCGCGGCGCTCGCGCCCCTCGCGCTCCTCGTCGCGCCGGCGGTCGCGGCCGCCGACGAGCCGAGCCCCGAGCGTCTGAAGTCGGCGGCGGAGGAGTACGACAAGGGCCGTCGCGCGTACATCGCGAACGAGTTCGAGCAGGCGGCCACGCACTTCGAGAACGCGTACCGCGACGCTCCTCGCGCGGAGGCGCTCCGCAGCGCGATCCGTGCGCGCGGGAGCGCGAAGCAGCCCGCGCGCGCGGCGACGCTCGCGGCGTTCGCCCAGGCGAAGTACGCGGGCGACTCGGGGACGATCGAGCTCGCGAACAAGACGGTGCAGGAGCTGTCGCCGAGCCTGCACGCGCTCGTCGTGCGCTGCCAGCCGGAGTGCAGCGTGCTTTCCGACGGACGCCTCGCCACGCTCACCGAGGGGACCTCCCAGACGGTGTACCTCGAGCCCGGGGCCCACGAGGTGATCGTCGCCTGGAGCGGCGATCGGTCGCACAAAGCGCGCGTGGTCGGCAAGGCGGGCGGTCGCGAGGAGCTCTCGCTCACCGCCCCCGCGGAGAAGAAGCCCCCGCCGGCAGCGTCGGGCGCGGCGTCCGCGTCCGCTCCCGCGAGAGACACGCCCAAGGAGCCCGCGAAGGGTTTGCACCCGGTCGTCTTCTTCGTCGCGGGGGGCGTCACCCTCGTCGCGGCCGGGGCGACGGTGTGGAGCGGGCTCGACACCCTCGAGAACCCCGGCAAAGACGCCGTCCGGCGCGACTGCGCCGGCCAAGACGAGAGCTGCCCCACCTACCAGAAGGGTCGCGACGCGCAGCTCCGGACGAACGTCCTCTTGGGGGTGACCGGGGGTCTCGCCCTCGTCACCGGCGTCATCGGCGTCTTCTTCACGAGGTGGTCGAGCGGGGAGAAGGCGGCTGTCGCACCTTTCGTGCTCATCGGCGGCGATGCAGGGAACTCTGCGCTGCCGTCGGGCGCCGGGCTCCGCGGGCGGTTCTGAGTTTCGTTCGCGCTCCGTTCCCACGAGCCCTCGAAAGGTGCTCTACTGAATGGACGTGGAGGGGTCACCCTGACGAAGCTCCTGGCGACGGACGGCGAGGGCGAGCGCCTCGACCGATACGAGCTCATCGCCGAGCTGGCGAGCGGGGGCATGGCCACGGTGTTCCTCGCGCGCCTCGTGGGCGTCGCGGGCTTCCAGCGGATGGTCGCGATCAAGCGGCTGCATCCGCACCTCGCGCGTGAGCGCGAGTTCGTCGACATGTTCCTCGACGAGGCGCGGCTCGCGGCGCGCATCCACCACCCGAACGTCGTCCCGATCCTCGAGGTCGGCGAGAGCGAGCGCGGGTACTACCTGGTGATGGAGTACGTCGAAGGCGACACCGCCGCGCGACTCTTCGCGCGCTCGGCCCAAGCGGGCAAGAAGGTCCCTCACGACGTCGGCGTGCGCGTCGTCCTCGACTCGCTCGCGGGCCTCCACGCCGCGCACGAGCTCAAGGACGACGACGGGCAGCCGCTCGAGCTCGTGCACCGCGACGTCTCCCCGCAGAAC
>JAEUKG010000040.1 GCA_016794325.1 Myxococcales bacterium
TGCGCCGTCGGCGTGACCGCCTGCGGGGGCGCGTGCGTCGACACCAAGACCGACCCCAAGCACTGCGGCGGATGCAACAAGCCGTGCGACGCCGGCACGCCCCTCTGCTCCGCGGGCCGGTGCGTCATCGAGTGCGACGCCGGGCTCGACCTCTGCAACGGCCCGCCCATGTACTGCGCGGACCTCTCCAAAGACCCGAAGAACTGCGGCGCATGCGGCAGGAGCTGCGCGGTCAACGAGGTCTGCAACAACAAGACGTGCGTCCCCGTGTGCGCCACCAACGTGACCCCCGGCGACTTCTTCGGCGGCAAGATGGTCGGCTGCCGCGGCACGGTGGCCTTCGGCGACCGCGCGACGCTGTGCCCGCCGGGCGTGCCGGTGTGCAAGGCCACCGACTACGTCACCAAGGCCGCCGGCAAGAAGCCGACGTTCAACTACTGGACGAACGACGCGCTCGAGTACCGCGGCTCGGACCAGTACTGCGCGGTGTCGACGAACACGCAGTACTACTACCGGTGCAACCCCCAGAGCTCGCCCATGCGCGTGTGCGCCGGCTACAAAGACGCCCTCGGCAACACCTGCAACTGGATCGGCTGCGGCTACGAGACCGGGAACAACCAGTACTTTGGCGGCTGCAACGGCAACCGGACCGCCGGCGCGCTCTGCTGCCCACCGTGAGCGCGCGCCGTCGGGCGAGGCTTCGCCGATGAAGCCTGGCGATCACCCGGAGTTCTTCCGCTTCCCCGCGCCCGAGGGCCGATCGCGGGAGAGCACGATCCGGCTCGACCGCGAGGGGCGCTTCTACCACGACGGCGCGCTCGTCGAGCACGACCGCCTCGCGCGCGCGATGCACGGGTGGATCGCGCGGCACCCCGACGACGGCCGCTACATCCTCACGAACGGCTACGACTGGACCTACGTCACCGTCGAGGGCACCCCCTTCTTCGTGCGAGGCGTCCACGCCGACGACGCGGGCGATCCCGTGCTCGAGCTCTCGGACGGCACCTTCGAGCCGCTGGCGGCCGAGAGCGTCGAGGCCGCGCGCCTGGACGAGAGCGGGGGCCTGGTGGTCGCGGTCAAGCGCTCGGCGTCGGGAGGGCCCTTCGACGCCCGGTTCGATCGCCACGCGCAGGCCAGCCTCGGCCCCTGGCTCGAGCCCGCCGACGACGGCGCGGGGGTCGCGCTCGCCATCCGCGGGAGCAAGCTCCGGATCGGCGCCTGACCTCGCAAAGTCGGCGCTTTTCTCCGGGCGCGCGGGGGGAGGGGGCGCCGCGAGGGCGAGGGCGAGGGCGAGGGCGAGGGCGAGGGCGAGCGGCGGCGGAGACGAATTCGCGGACACGCCCTAGATCGAGCGGAGATTTCGACTAGTATCCCGCATCCTCCGATGCGCCTCCTCATCGCCGACAAACTCCACCCGCGCGCCGTCGAAGAGCTGCGCGCCCTCCCCCTCGACGTGGTCTACGAGCCGGAGATCACCAAAGAGACCCTCGAGACGAAGCTCGGGAACGTGGGCATCCTCGTCGTCCGCTCCACCGAGGTCACCGCGAAGGCGATCGAGGGCGCCCGCCAGCTGAACCTCATCGTCCGCGCGGGCAACGAGACCACCACCATCGACGTGCGCGCCGCGAGCAAGCGGGGCGTCTACGTCGCGAACTGCCCCGGTCGCAACGCCTCCGCCGTCGCCGAGCTCGTGTTCGGGATGCTCGTCGCGCTCGACCGCCGCATCCCCGACGCGGTGCAGTCGCTCCGCGAGGGCCGCTGGGAGCGCCTCGAATACAGCAAGGCCGAGGGCTTGATCGGCAAGACGCTGGGCATCGCCGGACTCGGCGCCATCGGCCGCGAGGTCGCGATGCGCGCGCGCGCGTTCGGCCTCCACCCGGTGGCCTGGAGCCGGAGCCTCACCCCGTCGCGGGCCGCCGAGCTCGGCATCGGCTACGCCTCCTCGCTCGAGGAGCTGGCCCAGCGCTCGGACGCGCTCACCGTCCACCTCGCGCTCACCGAGCGTACCCGCAACGTCGTCGGCAAGCGCATCTTCGACGCGATGCCCAAGAAGGCGCTCTTCGTGAACGTCGCCCGGGAGGGCCTGGTGGACTACGAGGCGCTCCGCGACGCCGTCGCCCACCGCGGCCTCCGCGCGGCCGTCGACGTCTATCCCAACGAGCCCAAGGGGGGGAAGACCTTCGCCACGGACCTCTTCGTCGCCCCGGCCCCGCCGTCGAGCGGCGGCGGGCGCGGCGCCGACGCCCCCGGCTTCGTCTACGGCACGCCGCACATCGCGGCCTCGACCGACCAGGCGCAGCTCGCGGTCGCGCAAGAGACGGTGCGCGTCATCCGCTCCTTCTTGCTGGAGGGCGCGGTCCCGAACGTCGTCAACGTCCTCGCCCAGACCTCGGCGCGCTTCCAGCTCGTCATCCGCATGCTCGACAAGGTGGGGACCTTCGCCAACGTGCTCGCGGTCCTCAAGCGCCACGGCATCAACGTCGAAGAGGTCAACAACAACGTCTTCGAAGGCGGCGTCGCGGCCTGCGCCAAGCTCCGGGCGATGTCGCGCCCCAACGAGGCGTGCCTGAGCGAGATCCGCGCCTTCGAAGAGGTGCTGCACATCGACGTCGTGCCGCTCCCCAACCTCGCGTGATCGCCGCGTCGTCGCCGTGAGAGCCGACCGAGCCGAGGGAGCCGCGCTTTGGCGCGTGGTCGCCGTCGCCATGGCCGCGACGCTCCTCGGCTGCCCGCCGAGCGGCTCGTCCGCGGCCGACGGCGGCGCCGACGCCGCCCGCGCCGAGGCGGGCAGCGCGGACGCGGGCGCAGCGGGGGGCGGAGGCGCCGACGCCGCCCCGTGGGAGGAGGGCAACGTCCCCCCCGCCCAGAACGAAGAGCTGACGACGCGCATGCGCCACCTGCTCGAGGCCATCGCCCAAGACAACCCCGACCTCGCGAAAGACATCGTCTACCCGCGCGAGGCGTGGATGGTGACCAAAGACGCCGCGGACCCGGCCAAGGCGTGGGACACCAAGCTCTCGGCCGGCTTCAAGAAGAGCGTCCACCGGCTGCACAAGCGGCGCAAGCACATGGACCGGGCGAAGTTCGTCGGCTTCGAGCTCGGCAAGAACGTGAGCCTCACGCCCCCCAAGAAGAAGGACTTCAAGAAGGCGACGTGGCGGGTCAAGCGCTCGAAGATCCTCTTCTCGGTCGACGACAAGTCGCTCTCGATCGAGATCGCCGAGATGACGGCGTACCGCGGCGCCTGGTACGTGACGCGCCTGCGCTGAGCGCGCCGACGCACGCAATCCCTCGGAATCACTGCGTTCTCCGTGTCGCTCGTCTTGGCGACACACCGACCCGAGGTCATCCGCGTCGAACCCTCGATGAAGAACTTCGGCTGGCTGGTCCTCGCGGTGGCTGCGCTCGGCGCGGTCGGGTGTGACAAGCGGAGCGAGGGCCCCTCGCCCTTCACGAACGAGCTCAAGGCCGGGCCCGCGCCGCTCGGTGGCGTCGTGTCCCGCGGGGGCAAGACCGACGACGGCATCAAGCCGGTGGGCGGCCCCGCGGGCACGGTCTCGCGGGTCGGCACCTTCGACGACGGCGTGCGGCCGGCGCCGGGCGGGACGCTCACGCGCGGCGGCCAGAACGACGACGGCATCAAGCCGCTGCCCGGCGGCCCCGCGCCCCTGCGCGCCAAGCCCTGAGGGGTCAGCCCTTGTCGCGGGCGCGCCGGTCGCGCCGGACCTCTTC
>JAEUKG010000061.1 GCA_016794325.1 Myxococcales bacterium
TGCCGTCGCCGGCGGCGAGCGCGGCGAGCGCGCTCTTCCACGCCTGAGGCGCGCGCCCCGCGGCGTCGAGGCTCTCGAGCTTCGGCGAGCGCGGGGAGCCGGCGAGCGCCTTCGCCTCGCGGATGGCGTGGAGGAGCGCCGCTTGCGCGCGGATGAACGCGGGGGAGCCCGGCGGCTCGGGGAGCGGCAGGATGTTCATCCCCCCGTCCTTGCGCACGACGCGGACGCCGGCATGGTAGGGGTCGACGCGCTCGACCTTGGCGATCGGGACGAACATCTTGTCGGAGACGAGGTGCAGGCCGTCGGCGCCGACCACGAGATCGCGGCGGCGGAGCGAGCGGACGAGCCCCCAGAGCATCGCGGACACGAGGCCGAGCACGCTGAGGACGAGGCCCATGCCGAGGAGCGCGCCCGAGCTCGACAGATCCTTGATCCCGACGCCGACGATGGCGGCCAGCATGAACCACAGCGGCCCGAGGCCGAGCACCCCGAGCACCGCGCCGACGCGCGCGAGCGGCGTCGCGGCGTAGGGCCGCAGCGGGACGCGGAGCACCCGGCCGCCGGGGCGCACGCCGAGGACGCGCTCGAGGGCGGCGCGGCGGGCCTCGGGGACGCGCAGCGCGACCTCCTCGCCGCCCTCGAGGTCGAGGTGGAGATCCCCCTCCGGCTCCTCGCGCCACGCCGCGGTGATCTGCCGGGGGCCGACGTGGCGCTCCCGACCGCTGGTGTGGAGCACGATGTAGCCATCCCTGACGAGATAGGACGCGGCCGCGAGCGCGGGGCGGCGCGGCGGGATCGCGAGGCGGAGGAGCGAGGCGAGCGCGCCGGCGAGCAGCGCCATCGAGGCGAACGCGAGCCACGGCCCGAGCCCGGCGACCGAGGCGCTGCACGAGCCCGCCGAGGCGATCGCGGCGCCGATGGCGACCCGCCGGGCCCAGACGTCGATGGCCTGGTGCCGGGAGGTCGCGGCCTGGCACGCGACGGGCCCCGGGTCGTCCTCGATCGCGGGGGCGGGGTCGCCCACGTTCACCGGCGCGGCCCCTGGATCGCCGGCGCCGCGCGCTCCCAGTCGCGGCCGTCGAACGGCTCGACGACGAGCTTCGCCCGGAGCTCCGCGTCGTCGAGGCAGCGCACGTTGACGTCGACGCCGTCGGGGTGCGACCGCGGCGTGTAGAAGGCCTGCACCCCGCAGGTGGCGCAGAAGGTGTGGCGGGCGGTGCCGGTGCCGAAGGTGTAGGTCGTGAGCGCACCCTCGCCCGCGAGGAGCGTGAAGTCCTCCCGCGGGACGATGAGGTGCAAGAAGCCCTTCTTGGTGCAGATGGAGCAGTTGCAGTCGAGCGCCGCGAGCTCGCGCACGATCACCGCGAACCGCACGCGCCCGCAGTGGCATCCGCCCTCGGCTCGGAGATTCATGGCCCGCCAGGCTAGTCCCTGGCGCGCCAAGTTCCTACCGGATCACTCCCTCTCCTGTGCCCACGCCCGCGCCCCTGGCCGCCCGATCCCGCCGGGTTTCACGGCCGCGCGCCGACGTTCGGCTGCACCTCGAGCCTCCCCGGACGCGACCGGTCGCCCCCGGCCCCCGAGCGGTCGCGGGGCGTGGCCGGCCGGGGAAAGCGATGAATGCCCTCACGCGTCCAAGTGTCCATGAGCCAAGAGCCCGCCTCCGTCGCCCCTGTCGCCGACGCGCCGACGCCTCCGCCGCCCGCCGTGGACGGAGCGGCGACCGCGCCGGCGACCGCGCC
>JAEUKG010000103.1 GCA_016794325.1 Myxococcales bacterium
GCTCGCGCGCGTGCGACGCGTCGAGGTCGTCGTGGAGCCGCTTCACGGCCACCGGTCGCCCCGACGCGACCACCTCGGCGCGCGAGACGACGCCCATGCCCCCGCGCCCCATCGGCTCGAGCAGCCGGTAGCGCCCGCAGAGGATCGTCGTGGAGCTCGATGCGTCGCTCATGGTGCCTGCCCATGAAGGGCGCGCGAGCCGGCGAAATGGATCACGACCGCGGAAAAAAATCGCGGCGCCCGCCCGCGGGTCGACCGGAGTGGCTCGGGTGGAGGGGCCACCTGTGCCGGCAACGGCATGAAATGGCACGCGTTTCGGTCGCCCGCGTTCGGGCGAGCCGTCCCGCGCCGGTCGCCTTCGGGCGATGATCTCGCGGCACGAACGCGGTAGGCTCGTGGGCTCGATGAGCACCGCGCCGCGTGTCCGGATCCTCGACGAGCTCGACGCCATCATCCACGCGGAGGGGCGGATCTCCGATCGCGTCCACTGGGCGTCGAAGGTGGAGGAGCCGGTCGCCTCGCGTTGGCCCGACAAGAACCTCTGGGGGGGCGCGTGTCAGGTGTCGCGCGGGCCGAGCACGCCCGCGGTGCTCGCCACGGCGCGCGGCGAGCAGGCGGCGGGCAAGCGCGTCGCGGTGGTCGCGGACGCGCGGTCGCTCCTCGGCGCGCGCGACGAGATCGAGGCGCTCGTGAAGGGCGGCGTCGGGATCGTCGTCCACGCGCTCGGTCGCCTCGGCGAAGCGGGTCGCGAGGCGCTCGCGCTCTCGGACCTCGGCGTGGGCGTGCTCCTGTCGGCCGGCCCCGAAGACGCGCACGACCTGACGCTCCTCGCCCGGCGCGCCGCCGAGGACTCGGGGACGCCGATCGTCGTCGTGCACGAGGTCTCCGGCGAGCGGTCGCTCGAGACGGTGCACGTCGCGAGCGACGAGGGCATCGCCGACTACGTCGGGTCCCCCGCGCTCCGCGCCAAGCCGCCGGCGGAGTCCGCGCGGTCGCTCGCCTCGGTCGCGCGCCTCAAGCACGAAGACCGCATCCCGTTCGCCCTCGGGAGCGCGATGCGCGACCTCGAGCCCCACACCGGCAGGCGGCACGACGTCGTCGAGCGGGTGGCGCGCGACGACGCCGAGATCGTCCTCTTCGGCGCGGGGGCGTCCGGCGACGCGGCGCTCGCGGTCGCGGAGCAGCTCCGGGACGCGGGCGCGAGCGTGGCGGGCGTGCGGCTGACGGCGCTCCGGCCGTACCCGGGCCCGCGGGTGGTGAAGGCGCTTTCGCGCGCGCTCGCGGTGTGCGTGCTCGAGTTCGTGCACGAGCCGCTCGCGCAGTCGGGGCCGCTCGCGACCGAGCTCAAGGCGTCGTTCGCCGACGCGATGACGTGGGCGACCGGCTACCCCGGCG
Organism: Myxococcales bacterium; assembly: GCA_016794325.1. Classification (GTDB taxonomy): domain Bacteria; phylum Myxococcota_A; class Polyangia; order Polyangiales; family Polyangiaceae; genus SXNL01. Next base: position 1,396 of record JAEUKG010000103.1, read on the forward strand.
TCGGTCGGCTGCCGCGCATCGTGTCGTGCGCGACCGAGGAGGGCGAGATCGAGGCGGCGCACGTCGCGCTCGCGCTCGCGACCATCCTCGAGCAGGGCGAGCGCGTGGTGCGGACGCTCGCGTTCGTGCCCGGCGCGGTCGCGGCCGCCCACCCTCGCGCGACCACCCGCGTCACCACGCGGATCATGGTGCCGAGCGCGAGCGTCGGCCAGGCGTGCGCGCCCCTCGTGTGCGAGGTCGTCGCTCGGGCGACGGGCCTGCGCGTCGCGGCGAGCCCGCGCTCGGTGGGCGACGACGCCGTGCTCGACGTGGTCGTCGCGACCGAGCGTCCGCGCGCGGGGATCGCGCCGCTCACTCTCGACGCGGTGGTCGCGCACTCGCCGACGCTCCTCGAGCGCACGGCGCCGCTCACGGGGCTCGCGGTGGGGGCGCACGTGCACGTCGTCGGCACAGGGCCGCTCCCGCCCTCCTCCGCTCTGCTCTGCGACGATCGTGGGGCGAAGGTCGCGCGCGGCGCGTTGCCGCCGGCCACCGGCGAGGAGGCGACGCGCCTCTTCGCGGCGGCGGCGAGCGGGGTCGTGTGCGCGGCGGCGGCGCGCATCGCGCGGGCGCCCATCGATCCGGCCGAGGTCGCCCGGGTCGCCGCCGAGATCCTCGGCGCCGCCGCTGGCCCGGTCGCCCGCGCGGCGATGGGGTGAACGGACGCAGAACCTCTCGCCCCGCCGGCGCGGCGACGGGGCGAGCGGCGATCAGCGGTACGCGTCTTGGAACTGGTCGAGCGCGGAGCGCCCGGGGCAGAGCTCCTCGAACGGCAGCTCGGCCAGCGGGCGGGCCACGGTCTTCGCGCCCTCGTGCATCTCGACGCCGCTCTGATCGTAGTAGAGGAGGCCGACGGGGATCTCCCCGGCCTTCTGGCGCTCGTGCAAGAACGTCCACACC
>JAEUKG010000654.1 GCA_016794325.1 Myxococcales bacterium
GGGCGCTCGCGACCGATCGCGCGCTCCTCGCGTCGATCGCGTACGACGAGGCGCTCGCGCGCGAGGCCGCCGGCGACGTCGAGGCGGCGCGCGTGGCGCTGGTGCGCGCGGCGGGGCTCGGCTCGGCGGCGGCGGAGAAGAAGCTCGGCGCGGGCTCCCGCTGCGCGGTCACCGCGGCGACCTCGGGCGCGGACCTGCCGCTCGAGCCGACGTGGTCCGGCGTGCTCGCGAAGGTCGCCGCGGGCTCGACGTGCGATCCGCCGGCGGCGGCGGGGGAGGCCGAGGCGCGCGCCTACGCGTGCGGCTCGTGCAGCGGCGCGGGCGGCACCTTCCAGAAGGGGACGTGCGCGGGGGCGGGCCCGTGGACGATGAATGTAGGATCCATGCATTGCGCGTCGTTCACGGCGCTCGTGCAGGACGTCGGCGCCCCCGACGCGGGGGCCTTCTACGTCGCCGCGGGCCCGGGGGCGCAGACGCGGCTCGAGCGCGAGGGCAAGGTGTGGGTGCTGCGCGAGGCGCCGCGCCAGTTCGCGTGGATCAACGGCCACTTCGCGAGCGGGGATCCCACGTACCGCAAGGGCGAGGGGTGGACCGACGAGCCGGCGCCGGCGGCGGGCCGCTGCCTCGCCGACGAGTCGGCGGACGCCGTCCTCTCGCCGAGCACCGGGTGCCAGGCGTCGATGGGCGCGACCCTGGCCGACGAGGAGCACCGCACCTACTTCGACGATCGCGGGCGGTGGCTCGCCGGCGTGGTGATCAAGGCGGGCTCTCCAGCCATCAAGGTGACGAGCACGGGCCTCGCCGTCGACGGCGCGGGCTGCCGCATCGACGTCCCCTTCGCCAAGCGCTGAAGCGGCCGGCGACGTCTCTCGTGCGTGACGGCTTCTTTCAGCAGCCGACGGCTGGCTGCGGGGTGCAGTAGACTCTGCCCAGCTCGATCGACGCCCGCGCGGGCGTCTTCGAGGCGGGACGCGGCCTGCGACATCCAGGGAACGAGGAGCTTGCCATGCACCGATTCTTCCGGCCGTCGCGATGAGCGCCGTCACGCCCGTGTCGACGTTCGCCCGGAGCTACGAGGCCGACGTGCTCGACGCGATCCCGAGCGACGCGACGGTCCACGACTTCCCGAAGGCGAAGAGCGAGCGCGCGCTCCTGGTCCGCTTCACGTTGCCGGATGGTGCGTCGTGGCTCGGCGGATTCGAGGCGGGCTCCCTGGCCGCTCGCGCGTGCAGCGGCGTCTTTGCGTCGCCTTCTCCTACGCGCGCGTGCGTGGTGTCGTGCGGGCGGGTCTACGCCGTCGACGTCGCGCACCCCGAGCGAACGACGGTGGTTCTGCCGGAGCTGGTCACGCAAGCCCTTCCCGACGTCCCCGCAGGCCTGCTCTTGTTCGCGGACCCCTGGGAGATCCATGCCTATGGGATCGAGGGACTCGCGTGGTCGAGCGGCCGGATCGCGATCGACGGGCTGACGATGGTGTCGGCCGATGCACGGACGGTGGTCGTTCGCGTGGAGGACGCGGACGGCGAGGCCGAGGAGCGCAGGTTGGACGTCCGGACGGGGCGCCCCATGCGCCAACTGCTTTCGCTCTTCGACCTGACCGCGCCCGTCGACGACGCCATCGTGACCGAGAGGCCGCCTCAGGAAGCGAGTCGCGTCGTCGTCGTGGACGGCCCTGGCGTCGCTCGACTTGCAGACACGCTGGCCGAGACGGCCGCGGCCGCGGGTTTCGAAGTTCGTCGAAGCGACGGCGGCAGCTGGACGTACGAACGGCACGGCCAGCGAGCGCAGGTGTTGTTGGGCGCGAACCGGCTGGGAATCACCTACACGGACGATGCCTGGTTCCCGCCGGCGACCCTCGACGAAGGAGGGCTCGGGATCGCCGGCCTCACCGTTCCGATCGACACGCGAGGCTTCACGCCAGGCCTCGCGCGGCATCTGCCGGGCACGAACACGTGGATCTCCGATTGGCGCGTCTCGGATCGAAGTCCAGAGCCATTGTGCTTCGAGCTTCATGCCGCCCTTCTTCGATTGGCGCCGCGCTCCAACGGAGTCTGGCCGCCGCCGAGTGGCTCCACGCGCTGGAGGGTCGAGGCCTATTCGGACGACCTCTTGTTCCAAGCCGTCGTCGAGATGGGTGAGGCGGCCGAGGTCTCGGTCAGACTGTTGATCGTTCGCGGCGAGCCCGAGGCCGCTCGGCCCGCAGCGTGCCGGGCGTAGAGAGCGCGACGCGATCGACGCGGCGAGAGACGTGACGAGGCGCGGCGGGCTCCGAGCCCCCACGGGATCCACCATGCTCGCGGACGAGCCCCACGCTCGGCGCGAAGAACTCGACGACGAAGGTGTGGAGGACGACCCGCCAGCGGAACCGCACGCCGCGCAGCGCCCGCAGGCGCAGTGGGGGCACACGTTCGGAAGTACTCCGAGCGATTCGGCACTGGAATCCCGCTAACCTAGGGGTACGGATGATCGACGATGCTCACGGGGCTTTGGTCTGGGACACCCTTCTTGCAGGGCGCCCGCTGGGGGCCCTCGCCCTCCCCAAGGTGAACGGGAGGCTGGACCTGCGCGGAATATCGGCGCCATCTCCATCCTCCGTGCACAACTACGAGTCCACCGGTGGGCAGATCAGCGCGTTGAAAGGCCTGCTGGTCTTTCGTAACTGCCGCTGGAATGACGCCGACTTCACCGGCGCGTCCATGCCGTCATTTCGATTTCACGACTGCGTCATTGAAAACTGCATCTTCGACCGCGCGACGTGTTCGGACTGGCGAATGTGGGGAACGACGGTCAGCAGTTGCGCCTTTCGTCAGGCCGATCTTCGTGGCTCGGCTCTCGGTGGAGTCGACGGCGCGAAACGAAACGCCTTCCTGAACATCGACTTCAGCGGAGCGGACCTGCGCCGCACAGTCTACATGTCCGCCGAAATGAATGGATGTATGTTCGCGAGCGCGAATATCGACAATGTCAATTTCGAGGGTACATCATTTGTCAACTGCGTGTTCCAGGGTCGCGTCCGCGGCGTCCAGTTCGGCCGACACTCTTTTCGCGGTGAGTCGCTCCCGCCCAACGAAATGAAGAACGTCGACTTCCGGAACGCGTCCCTTCGACACACGGAATTTCGTGGGCTCGACTTGGAGGACGTCCTGTGGCCGACCGACGAGGAGCACTTCGTCGTGGATGGCTTTCGGGAGGTGCTGGATGGGTTGATCGGGCTATGGAGCGCACGAGGGGATGATGCGGCGAAGCGACTCGCTGCGTATTTTCGCGTCGTGCGGAAGTGGATTGGGCAGAGTCAGCGGGTTGGTGTCGTCAGCCGGAAGGACGTCGTCGAGCTGGGGGGCGAGGGCGCAGTCGATGATTTCCTGCGCACTGTTTTCGAGAGAGGGGCTCTGGTCAAAGAGTCGGAGTGCCGCCGCGAAGCCTTCTCGCGCGCGACATCTGGAACCTCCGGGTGAAGACGAACGCGCCGAATGGCGCGGATAGAGCTGGACAAGATCATGTACCCAGAGGCGTTTGAAAATGACCCCTGACGAATTCGTGAGTGCTCTGCGCCAGGTGGTGCTCGAGCAATCGGTCGACACGACCCTCTCCGCTGTCGAGCACCCCCCTGGGCGTCGTCCAAGTCGCGAGCTCGTCGAGGCGAGCGTCTGGTACTCCCGCCTCACGGAGGAGGACCGCGCCCAAGTTCGGGCCATCGCAGCCATGGTCGCGCACGACGCGGTCTTCGGCATGCTCGCAGTCCTGGATGGTGCGCGGGCAGTCGAGAGCACGCCGACGAAGGGGAGATTCCACCTCACGTTCCACAAGGACGGGAAGACCTGGGACCTGAGCCCGCCGGATGGCGTCCCTCTGCACGACCTCTTGAACGCGGAGGACGTGCGCAAGCTCCAATAGCTGTGGCGCCGTCTTGCTCGTGGCCGGCGACGCTCACGGGCCGATCGCCGCGCGCACGCTCTCCACCGCCGCCGCGAGATCGCGCTCGACCACCTCCGCCCTCACGCGCACGACGCGATAGCCGAACCCCCGGAGCTGCCGGTCCCGCTCCGCGTCGTCGAGCTCGCGCCCGACGTGGACGCCGCCGTCGACCTCGACGACGAGCCCCACGCTCGGCGCGAAGAAGTCGACGATGAAGGTGTGGAGGACGACCTGCCGCCGGAACCGCACGCCGAGCTGGCCGCCACGCAGCGCCTGCCAGAGCCGAGCCTCCGTCGGCGTGGGAGACACTCGCATGTCCCGCGCGCGCGGCGCGAGCGTAGAGAGCGCGACGTGATCGAAGCGGCGAGAGAAGCGACGACGCATGAGGGACCTCCGCGCGCCGAGGGGCTGGGCCCGGCGCTTCGTCCCCGTCAGCGACACTTCCATGCCAGCGCGAAGTGCCGCCCGCGCCCGCCGCGAGGCGCGCTGGCGGGGAAGTTTCGCGTGGGGGCGAGGCGCCGGGACCAGCCCCGACGGGCCCCGCCGCGCTCGCCGGTTCACTCTCGAGAGTGAAACGCCACCGGCCGCACCATCCCGTCGCGGATATACCCGCGCGCCAGCACGACGCGCGCGCCGCGGGCTTGGCGCCCCCCTGAGGCGGCGTAGCCGCCGATTTGGGGGTGCGCCCGCGCGCGGAGGCGGCGAAGCCGCCGAGCACGCGGTGCAGGACGCTCACCCCGCGGTGGGGGGCACCTCCTCTCCTCCCAACACCTACGGAGCCGGC
>JAEUKG010000131.1 GCA_016794325.1 Myxococcales bacterium
CCATCGTCCGCTCGTCGGCGACGGCCGCGGCGGCGGCGCGATCCTTCCGCGCGAGCGCCTGGGCGAGGCGGATGCGGAGGAGCGCGGTAGTCTGGTAGGGATAGCTGGGGAAGTCGCGCACGAGCGCGGCGGTCTCGGCGACCGACTCGTCCACCTCGCCCTCCGCGGCGAGCGCGAACGCGCGAGCGGCGTGGAGGTCGGGGAGGAGGATGTCGGAGACCACGGCCTTCACCATCGCCGCCTTGGCGACGCCGGCCTGGGCCTCGACGGCCGCGGCGTGGAAGTCGGAGCGCTCCTCGAAGAGCCGCGACAGGCCGAGCTCGCCCGCGGCCGCGGCCGCCGCGGCGGCGCTCTTCGACTCGGCGCGGTAGATCTCCTCGGCGGCGCCGAGCTCTCCCGACGCGACGAGGTGACGCGCCCGCGCGAGGGCGCGGTCGGCGCGGTTGCCGCGGCGGATGGCGACGGCGACCATGGCGACGAAGAGCGCGCACACCGCCGCCGGCAGGAGCCCGATCCAGCTCACCGGGTTCGACAGCTCCGTGACCACCGCCGCCTCGGGCGTGCCGGCCGGCTGGGTGGTGGTGAGCTGATAGACGGCGAGGAACAGGCCGATCAGCACGACCCACAGCGCGACCAGCCGCGCGCCGCGCTTGGGCTTGAAGGTGGTCGCCGCGGCCGCGGAGCGCTTTCGCTGCTCCTCCCCCGCCTGCGTCGGCGCCTCCGTCCACGCGCCCGTCGCGGAGGCGACGCGCTCGGCTCCCACGAACGACGCCGCCTGCGGAGCGATCTTCGACACCCACGCCGCGAGCCCGGAGGCGTCCACGTCGGCGACCTTCGGCGCGGGCTCGCGGTAGACCGACCCCGCGCTGGCGCGCACCATGCGCTCGAACGCGCGCACCAAGCTGCGCTCTCGGGCGGAGAGCGACTCGTACAAGCGCCCGAACCCGCTCAGGTTTTCGGCGAGCTGGGCGCGACGATCGCTCTGCGCGTCGAGGATGGCGCGCGCGAGGCGAGCGCGCGCGAGCGCGTCGGGGAAGCGGCCGTCCACCGACTCGGCGGCGCTCGCGTCGGCCTCGGCGAGGGCGCGCTCGCCGAGCATCGCGTGGGCCACCGCGCGCAGCCCGTAGGCCGACGCGATCTGCTGCTGCTCCTGCCGGCGCGAGATCAGGTTCGACCGAGCGGAGATGGCGGCGGTGAGGTGCCGCGCCGCGGCGGTGGGGTCGCCGCGGTGGAGCGCGATCGCGCCGCGCTGCAGGGAGACCGCTCGCGCGAGGTGCCCTCGCGACACGCGCGCCGCGAGCGGCGCGAGCATGGCCTCGGCCGCGTCGACCTCCCCGCGCGAGATGAGATCGTGAGCGCGGTTGTTGACCTGCACGACCTCGACGTTCAGCGCGACGAAGCGGGCGAACCAGAACGCGAGCCCCGCGCTCGCGAGGAGCGGGATGCCCGAGATCACGGCGACGAGGGGTGGGCTCACCGTCGCGACGAGCGGCGCCGCGCAGGCGCACATCGCGGCGAACACGTAGTAGATGCGGACGGTGCGCGTCGCGGGGTGGGGCGCGTCTCGAGGCTGCGGCGTCGCCATGGCGACACGCTACCGCGCGGCGGGCGCCGACGCACTGGGCTCGTCGGTGCCAAGCTCGACGAGGCGCGGCGGCCGATCGCCGCACCCGAGCACGACCACGAACACGCGACCGTACGCGTCGTGCGCGATCGCACCCTCGTGCACGCCAGAGAGCTCGACGCCGAGCGCGCGCGCGAGGGTGGGGAGGCCGTTCGAGTGATGCGCGACCACCGCGAGCGACCCCGGCTCGAGCGCGCGGAGCTCCTCGCCCAGCGCGTTCGTGGCCTTGGCGGGGCGCACGATGACGGCCCGCCCGGTGGCCTGGGCCAGCGGAGCCAGCGTCGCCTGGGTGCGCCGAGCGTCGCTCGCGAAGAGGTGGGTGGGCGAAGAGCGCGCGAACAGGCGCGCGAACCGCGCCGCGCGGGCGCGCCCCGCGTCGGAGAGATCGGGGTCGCCTTCTTCGGACGCCTTCTCGGCGTGCCGCACGAGGACGACCACCGCGGGGGCGGAGGCGCAGGCGGGGGCGGAGGCGAGCGCAGCCGGCGGACGCGCGGGCGCGTCCGAGGTCGCCGGAGCGCCGCACCCGACGATCGCGAGCGCGCCGAGGAGGATGACCGCCGATCCGAGCTGCATCGGCCGTGAGCCTACCACGCGGCGCGCGCGCCGCGCCGCGCCGCGCCGCGTGGTAGGCCGGGGCGGCACCCCCGCGCGGCCGAGCTCGAGCAGGGGCCCGCGCGGAAAGGATTGAAGGCGCGCGCGGTGGGGCTATAGAGAGCAGCGTGTCTCTCTCCATCGCCCGCGCCGCGCTCCTCACGACCCTCGCGGTGACGGCCGCCTGCACGGAGTCGTTCCCGCGCGTCCCCACGCCGGACCCCAAGCCCGTCCCTGCGTCTCGCGTGGTCGAGACCGGCGCGGTCGCCATCCGCCGCGAGACCTTCGTGATCGCCGGGGCCAAGCCGCCGCCGAACCCCGTCGGCAACCGCGCCACGCCCGACGAGCAGAACCGGGTGCGCGTCGTCCGCTACCGCGTCGAGTCGTCGCCGCCCAAGCCGGCCCGCGCCGTGTTCGTGATGATGCCGGGCTTCCTCGGCGGCGCGCTCAGCCTCGACGGCCTCGCGCGGGCGATCGTGCGCCGCAGCACCGAGACCGAGGCGTTCGAGGCCTGGGCGATCGATCGGCGCTCGAACCTCCTCGAGGACACCACCGGCGTCGACCGCGCCGAGGCCGCGCGCGATCCTTCGATCGCGCGCCGCTACTACTTCGAGGGCGAGGCCATCCGCGACAAGACGTTCTCCGGCTTCTTGCGGGGCAGCGACGCGCCGTGGGCGAGCGAGTGGGGCATGGCCACCACCCTCGGCGATCTTCGAGCGGTCATCGGCCTCGTGCCGGAGGCGGCGCGCGCGCAGCGGGTCGTCCTCGTCGGGCACTCGCTGGGCGCGAGCATCGTGGAGTCGTACGCCGCGTGGGACTTCGACGGGAAGCCGGGCTACGCCGACCTCGCGGGCCTCGTGCTCGTCGACGGCGCGGGCCGGCGCGAGGGCGAGCCCGCGAGCGCGGTCGACCGCAACGTCTACGAGAAGGGGGGCGGGACCTTGCCGGCCGGCCTCGGTCCGAGCCTCGGCGTCGAGACCAACCTGCGCGCCGGCGGAGACGTGTTCTTCGCGTTGCCGTTCCTCGGCGTGAAGGCCTACGTCGTCGCCGAGTACCTGGCCATGAAGGCGCTGTGGTCGCCCACCGAGGTGACGACCGACGATCCGGAGCAGGCGTCGCTCACGGCGTTCTTGCTCGGCCTCTCGCAGCCGCTGCCGAAGATCCAGAACCGCGCGGCGTTCGGCCTCGCGTTCGACGAGGCGTCGAGCCCGCTGTCGTTCGCCACCGTCAAGACGGGGCGGGTCGAAGGCGGCCCGGTCACGCCCTACAAGGGCATCCTCGGCGACACGCTCATCCACCCCTCCGACCCCGCCGCCACCTACACCTGGGCCGAGTGGGACCGGGTGACCCCCCGCGAGAACACGGCGCTCGACGACATGGCGCGCTCCTGGTTCGACGGGCCCGGCACCAACTACGCCGAGTGGTACTTCCCCCAGCGGCTCACCCTCGACGCGACGGTCACGACGACCCTCAACGTGCGCGAGGACGACTGGCGCTGGACGGCGTACGGCCTCCGCGCCAAACACGGCGCGGCCATCGACGTACCCGTGTATGCTGCAGCTTTCTCGCTCCTCGGCTCGGTGGAGCCGTTCCAGGCGTTCAAGAAGCTCCTGCCGCCGATCGGCGCGGGGCGCCCCCTCGCCGGCAAGCCGCGGACCGATCGCGACGCGTTCCGGGAGGACGCCTTCATCGGGCTCTCGCACCTCGACGGCATCATCGGGGTGGACGTCGAGGGCTCCGACGTGCGGCGCTTCTACGAGGCGGTGATCGACCACGGCCGCAAGGCGACGCCGCCCGGCGGGGTGGTGGTGGACGTGCGCTGACTCAGGGGCAGGCGTCTTCGATCAGGAGCTGATCGGCGTCGTGGCAGCCGGCGAACGCCGTGACCGCGCTCGCGCCCGTCTGCGTCTTGGCGTGACTCACCAGCTCCTCGTAGCCGAGATCGGACGTGTCGTACGCGTACGGAGTCTTCGCGGCGCCGGTGACCACCGTCACCCCCGACGGAGCTTCGGCGACCGACTGCAGATACCCGGTGAGGACGATCGAGAGGATGGCGCTCGGCTTCTTCGCCATCACCTGCCACTTGGTGGTGTCGTGCGCCGCCAGCACCAGGTGGTGGGGCTCGGTGCGGCGATCGTCGATGACCGTCGGTCCGAACACGGACCCGTTGTGTTGGCCGTAGACGAGCACCTCCGGCGACGACCGGATCGCGGTCGTCGACGACGTGCCCTTGGGCGCGTAGCTCGGGCTGTCGCAGCCCACGATCGTGAGCTTCACCCGGTCGCAGCCGCCACCGCCGGACGACGAGCCTCCGCCTCCGCCGTCGCCGCTGCTCGACGACGACGACGACGCGGGCGCGTCCGCGGCCGCGTCGGCGCGCGGGCGTGGGCCTCCCCCGGCGAGCCCACCGGTGTCGACGGCGAGCGAGCACCCCACCGCCGCCGAGAACGCAGCCGAGAGCGCCGGCACCCACGTGCGCGAGCGTGACCCCACGGGCCCAGTCTAGTTCAGCGACCCCGGAAGACCACGCCTTTCGGGGCGCGCGCGTCGCCACGACGAAGGGGGTCGTCTGGCGGAGCCGCGGTCAGGGCTTGAACGAGTAGTCGCTGCCCGTGCAGGGGTAGCCGGCGTCGCCGGGGCCGTCGTAGTTCTTGCCGCCGGTGCAGCCGCTCTGGTTGTCGTCGACGTAGACCTCGACCTTCTTGTCGCCCTTGCGGACGTAGTCGAGGCTCGCGCCGTTGTCGCCCTGGGCCTTGGGGATGAAGGCGTCGCCGACGGCCATGAAGTAGATGCCGTCGTTGTCGTAGGCGTCGAAGACGAGGTCGGTGATCTCGTCGGCCCGGTAGCCGCGGCCGAGGGGGATCGCGATGCGCTTCCACCCCGGCTGACCGCCGAAGAAGTCGGCGGTCATCTGCGGGCCGTCGTAGGTGACGCCGCCGGCCTTGGCGCGCAGGACGAACCCGTTGTTGGCGCCGAAGAAGTCGCAGTTGCGATCGCCGGTGCCGTTCACGTCGGTCGCGAGGACGTCGACGTAGAGGTACTGGGCGAGCGGGCGCGTCATCGCGTCGTCGATCTTCCCCTCGCGCTCGAGCTCGAGGAACGTGAGGCGGTAGACCCAGGGCGCGTAGCGGTCGACGAGCGCCTCGCGACGGCCGCCGTATTGAGCGAAGCCCAGCGCGTCGAGGTCGACCGGGAGCGGCCGGAGGACGACGGCGAAGGCGCCATCTTTTTCGGGCTCGTTGCCGGGGTTTCCGGTGTTCCAGCCGACGATGTCGCCGTCGGACCTCTCGGCGCCGCCGGTGCCGCACGCCTGGCCGTAGCCGCCGCGGCTCTCGAAGAGCCGGTTGTGCCCGTCGCCGTAGTAGAGCACCGGGTGCGCGGCCTCGAACCGGGGCGCGGTCGCGGAGACGTCGGTCGTGCCCGTGCAGCGCCCCCAGCGCCCGGGCGAGCCGTAGGAGTACGAGCCCTCGATGTCGCAGGCGCGGCCCCACCGCTCTATCTCGGAACGAATACCCTTGGCGCCGCCCCCGCACTGCTGCACGGTGCCGCCGTTCTCGCTCGTGAACACCGTCTCGTAGCTCTTCTTCGCCTTCGACCAGCCGACCACCACCGGCACGTCGTCGAAGCGCTTCTGGGTCGGCCACACGTAGACCGGCGCGTTGACGAGGCCCTCGCCGGCCGCGCCGAGGGCCGACGCCGGCGTCAGCTCGACGCGGCCCAGGCACGCGCGTCGGGCGACGCCGCCGGCGGACAGGGGCGACACGCGCACGCTCAGCGTGTCGCCGGGGGCGAGCTTGCCGACGTGCATCCCGTAGACGAAGCGCGTCTTGCCTTGGTGGACGAGCACGTGGCCGACGAGGGCGGGCCCGCGCTTGACCTCGAGGACGAGGGCCTCGAGGCCCTTCCGGCTCCACTGGGTCTGGCCCTCGGAGGTGAGCTCGAGGGTGAGCGCGTGCTCTTCGGCGGCGGACGCGGTCGCGACCACGAAGTCCTGGGTGTCATCGATCGTCTTGCACGACGTCGAGGCGTCCGAGTTCCCGCCGTCGTCCTGGAAGGTGACGCCGGCGTCCGCGACGGGCGGCGAGCCCGTGTCGCCGGCCGTGGACGCGTCGGGGGCGCCACCCGGCGGCGCGTCGTCCCCGCCGCAGCCCGCGCCGAGGCGAGCGGCTGCGAGGGCGAGGGCCGCGACGCCGGCGGCCGATGCGATCGAGGAGCGTGCCATCCCGTCGGAAGAATGTAGCGCGAACCGCGGCCCGGGTCTTGCTTCGCGCAGCGAGGTGAGGGTGGGCGCCATTCGCGCGGATTGTCCCAAGTTTTCGTGGCGCAGAGGCCGCTGCGTCATTACGGAAGGAGGCCATGATTTCGGGAGCGCGGCTCGGGGGTGGGCGGTACGTCGTTCGCGGAGTGCTCGGCGAAGGGGCGCAGGGCACGACCTACGACGCGCTCGACGAGGCCGAGGGCCGCGCGGTCGCGATCAAGGCGTTCGACGTGCGGGGCGCGAAGAGCTGGAAGGACGTCGAGCTCGCCGAGCGCGAGGCGCGCGTGCTCGCGACCCTCGACCACCCGCTCGTGCCGAAGTACTTCGACCGCTTCGAGGAGAACGACACCCTCTATCTCGTGATGGAGAAGATCGAGGGCGAGACGCTCGATCGGATCCGCCAGCGCGAGGGCGCGCTCTCGGAGACGGAGGTCCGCCGCTTCCTCGCCTGCGCCGACCGGGCGATGACGTACCTGCACGGGCGCGGCGCCCCCGTCATCCACCGCGACGTCAAGCCGCGCAACGTGGTGCGGCGCGCCGACGGCTCGTACGTGTTCGTCGACTTCGGCGCCGTCGCGGAGCTGGTCGTCCGCCGCGGCGCGAGCACCGTGGTGGGCACGTTGGGATACATGGCGCCGGAGCAGCTCCAGGGCCGCGCGTCGCCGGCCACCGACGTCTACGCGGTCGGGGCCACGGCGCTCGCCGCGCTCACCGGGGCCGACCCCGACACCCTCCCTCACCAGGGGCTGCGGGTCGACGTGCGTGGCGTGCTCGCGGGCCGGGTGAGCGAGCCGATGATCGCGACGCTCGAGCGCATGCTCGAGCCCGACCCCGACCGGCGCGCGCGCAGCGTCGCCGAGGCGCTCGACGGCGGCTCCGCGCTCGCGAGCGCGCCCCCGCCGCCCGCCCCCGCCGGGAAGAAGGGGAAGGTCGCGTTCCCGATCACCAACGAGGAGGCCGCGGCCAAGAGCATCCGCAACCTCTTGTGGGTGCTGTGGGGCATCTCGTGGATCCTGGTGCCGTTGATCCTGCGGCAGTGGAGCGCGCAGCAGCTCATCCCCATCGTGATGTTCGGCTCGCTCGCGTGCATCTTCGTGGCCACCTGGCACAAGGGCGCGATGATCCGCTTTCTCCTTCGCCAGATCCTGGGGGAGCGCGCGACCATGATCGCGGGGGCGAGCCCGGCGGCGATCGCGAGCCCGGAGGCGCCGCGGGCGCGCGTCCGGCTGGGCGATCCCGGCAAGGTGCGCGTCCACGCCACCGAGCTCCGGCCCGACGAGGTCCACGGCGACACCGAGGTCGACTCGGCGAGCAGCGAGCCCAAGCGCGCGCGCCGAGCCTGAGCGCTCAGAGGCCCACGTATTGGGCGAGGAGCTCGGCCGACGCGGGCCGCGGGCCGCGAGCGAGCTCGGAGAGGAGGCGCTGCCGGTCGGTCCACGTCGTGGCCGCGGTCGCGTCGCTCCTCCAGCGCGCCGCCGTCGCGCGGCGCGCGGCGCGCAGGCGTCCGCCGCGTCGCACCGAGCCGGTGACGTCGCCCAGGCGAGCCGCCTCCGCGGCGTCGAGCCAGGTCTCGGCGTCCGCGGGATCCGCCAGGCGGGAGAGCACGTAGAGCTCGGGGCCGCTCGCCTCGCCGCTCTTGCCGCGGAGCCACCGCCGTCGCGCGTCGCGGCGCGCGACCTCGTCGCCGAGCGCGGCCCGCCACGCGTCGAGGACGAGCTCCTCGGACGCGCCCGGAGGCAGGCGCGCGCCCGCGTCGGGGTCCTCGGGCTGGTAGCGCGCGAGGCCCGGCGGCGGAGGCTCTCCGACGTGGACCGCGATCGCGGCGTGCAGCCACAGCGCGCGGACGCGGAGCTCGAGGGGCACGACCTTGGCGGTCCTCGGCGGCCAGCACGCCGCGAGCGCCGCCTCGGTCGCGCGCGCCTCGGTGAGCGCCGGCGCCCACTGCCCCAGGTCCGCGAGCGCCCGCGCGAGGACCAGGTGCGCGTCCACCGCCGCGCGCCGCGTGGGGCCCGCCGCGAGCGCGCGCTCGGCGAGCGCGCGCGCCCCCGCCGCGTCGCCCGCCGCGAGCGACACCCCCGCGGCCACCAGCGTCGGCGCGCCCTCCGCCGCCTTCCTGGCGAGCTCGCCCTCGCCCCGCGCGAGCCGCCGCCGCGCCGCGAGGATCGCGAGGTCCTCGGCGAGGAGCTGTACCTCGGGGGATAGTCCGCCGCCGCGCCGCGTCACCTCCGCGGCCGCGCGCTCGAGCACCTCGGGGGCGATCGGCGGCGGCGGCGCGTCGTACCCGCCGTGCGCCGTCGTGTAGAGCAGGTCCTCCGGGTCGGTCACGTCGAGGGCGCCGTCGACGGCGAGCGCGCGCGGCTCGGCGGGCTCGCCCGACGGCGGCGCGGCCTCGCCGTGGCAGGGGAAGGGCCGCCGCGGCCCCCGCGAGCGCGCGGCCTCGAGCACCTCGTCGCGCGTGGCCCCCGTCGCGAGGGCGTGCGCGGCGACGGCGAGCGGCCACGGCTCCTTCCACTCCGCGCCCGGGCCCACCGCGAGGCGGGCCTGCAGGTGCTCGCGCGACGCGCGGCCCGGCGGGCGCGTGGGCTCGTCGGCGAGCGCCGCCGCCGCCATCGCGGTGCGCGCCCACTCGCGGTCGGGGACGGACTTGCCGCGCGCGAGCGGCGTCTTCGGCGGCTCGTCCGCGCACGCGCGCCACGCGAGGTCGAGGTGCGGCGACGCCGGAGCCCCGCTCGAGCGCTGCCGCTCGCCCTCCGCGAGCGCGCTCCGGCCCCGCGCCCGCTCGCCGAGGAGGCACAGGCTCGCGCCGCGCAGGAGGTACCAGTCGTCGTTC
>JAEUKG010000144.1 GCA_016794325.1 Myxococcales bacterium
CGAGCGCGCGCCGTCGCCGTGGCACGTCGCGCACGCGAGCGGGCCCTCGGGGCCGGTGTGGCACGACGTGCAGGCGGTCGCGCGCGGCGCGCTCGACGTCACGCCCTCGGGGCGGCCCGAGGGGGTGCCGTCGTGGCAACGACCGCACGCGCCCTCCGCGGCGGCGTCGAGCATCGGACGCCAGCGCGCGAGGCGGAGCGCGCGCCCGTGGCTCTCGCTCGATCGCGGATCGACGAAGCCGGGCGCGTGCGCGCCGCCGGCGTGCTTGGGCGCGCCCGCGCGCACCCACGCGAGCACCGCGTCGCGCTCGCTCGACGGGAGCACGTTCGCGTGCGTGGAGTCGGAGAGGGCGCGCGCGATCGGCGAGCGCTCGTCGGGCGGCGAGGCGACGGGGTCGCCGGTCTTCGTGCAGGCGATGGCGCGGAGGTACGACTCGCCCGACCACCCCGCCGTGCCGGAGTGGCAGGCCTTGCACCTCGCCGCAAAGATTGCGCCGATCGACGTATCGAAGCGCGGCGGCTCGGGTTCTCGCCGATCTGCGATGCAGGCCGCGGCAAAGGCTCCCACGATTGCGACGGGGAGCGCGACAGGGACTAGCCAACGCGGCATGACCTTCGCTATGAGCACGCGCCATGCTCAAGAACAAGCTCCGATCGCGCGTCACCAAGGCGGCGATGTCCCTGACCCTCCTCGGCCTGCTCTCGGCGGCCGGTCTCGCGGCGCTCGCCGCCTGCGAAGGGCCCGAGGGGCCGGCGGGGCCGGCGGGCGGGATCGGGCCGGCGGGCCCCGCGGGGACGGCGGGGCCGCAAGGCTCGGCGGGTCAGCCGGGGACGAGCCCGGACGGCGGCGCGCTCACGACGTCGTGCATGGCGCCGTGCCACGGCTTCAACGGCATCGTCGATCAGTGGAAGACGAGCACCCACTACTTCGGCGCCATCGCCAACCTCGAGGAAGAGGCGGCGTGGACCAACCCCAACGCGACCTGCGGCAACTGCCACGCGACCGACGGCTTGCCCACGCGGCTCGCCGGTCAATACACCGTGGCCTCGGGCGTCGACGCCGGCCCGCAGAACGCGAAGACGGGGCAGCTCAACTATCCCAAGTCGGGCGGGGGGACGTCGGAGATCGGCTACGGCGGCAAGGCGGCGCTCGCGATCATCGGCTGCACGACCTGCCACGACGCGTTCACGAACGATCCGCACGTCACGGGCGCGAACTACACCAAGGGCTCCTTCAAGCTCCGCGTGCCCACCGGCCCGAACGACGAGGCGACGCTCGAGAAGAGCCCGTCGGCCGGCACGTTCACCGGCACGCCCGCGGGCAAGATGGGCGCGAGCAACTCGTGCGTGTACTGCCACAAGTCGCGTAAGGACGTGAGCAACTACATCACGGCGTCGAACAACCTCACCTCGCCCCACTGGGGGCCGCACGAGGCGCCGCACGCCGACGTCTTCACCGGCAAGGGCGGCTACCACTACGCGTCGAAGACCTACATCAACTCGACGCACCAGACCGGCACCTGCGGCACCTGCCACATGCCGAAGGTCACGGCCAACGGCGGGTACCCGGATCACTCCTTCCGCCCGCAGATCTCGAGCTGCGTCGGCACCGGCTGCCACGCGACCGGGACGATCAACGCCGAGCTCAACACGAGCCGCGGCGTGTTCATCGCGGCGCTCAAGGACCTGCAGCGCGTGCTGAACGCGAAGGGCCTGCTCACGCGGCAGACCGCCTCCGGCCCCGCGCCGCAGCTCACCGTCGCGGAGCTCGCCGACAACCAGTTCGCGCTCGACAAGGTGCGCAACCCCGGCGCGGCGGTCACCGCCGACGAGGCCGGTGCACTCTACAACTACCTCATGATCGCCCGGGCGGGCGCGCTCGGCGCGCACAACCCGTTCTACACGCGTCAGCTCATCTTCGACTCGTACGCGGCGGTCCGCGACGTGTCCGATCCGGCGACGCCGTCGACGATCCCGACGCGCCCCTGAGCGCGGTACGGGTCGTGCTTTCGAACCGGGGATGAGCCCCACGACTCGCACCGGTTCGATCGCCCTCGGCTTCGCCTTGTCGCTCGCGGCGGCGTGCAGCTCGCCGCCGCCCAAGGCCGGCACCTCCGCGGCGCCCGAGGCGTCGGGGAGCGCCGCTGCGTCGCCGCCGGAGAAGTGCGATCTCGTGTGCGGCGCGGCCGAGGTCGTGGCCGGGCCGGCGAGCACCCCGGACCACCACGCGGCCGCGGTGTCGAACGCCGACGAGGTGTTCGCCAAGATGCACGACGACCTCCTCGCCTGCTACGCGGCGCGGGTGCGGCAGAAGCCGGAGGCGCACGCCTTCGTCACCCTCGACGTGCTGGTGGAGCCCGACGGCTCGGTGCGCAAGGTCGACACCACCGGCGGCGCCCACCTCGGCGACAAGGCGTGGAAATGCATCGTCGAGCGGGTGAAGCGGGCGCGCTTCGCGCCGGTGCGCGGCGGCGGCACCATGCAGATCCACGTGCCCTTCACGTTCCGCAGGGTCGGCCCCGACGAGCCGATCTGAAATATCCTGACTAGGATATCGTGATCAGGGCGACGTCGGGGCGCGCCCACGCGCGCATCGGCAGCTCGGTCGCGCCCACCCCGCGCGAGACGAAGAGGTGCGTGGCGAAGGCGGTGTGGCGGCCCGAGGGGTAGCGCTTGCCGACGCGGCCGGGCACCACGATCGGCCCCCACGGGGTGGCGATCTGCCCGCCGTGGGTGTGGCCGCACACGAAGAGGTGCGCGCCCGCGCGCTGCATGAGCGGGAGCGCGTCCGGCGAGTGGCAGACGCCGACGCGGAAGGTCGCGCCCGCGGCGCCGGCGAGGGCGCGCTCCGCGTCGGGCGCGCCGGTCCAGGGGTCGTCGAGGCAGACGAACGCGACGTCGTCGTGCGGCGGCGCGAGGCGCACGGTGGCGTTGATCGCGACCTCGGCGCCGGCAGCCCAGAGCGCGTGCTCGAGGACGCGGTGGTCGGTCCAGAGGTCGTGGTTGCCGAGCACGGCGATGGTGGCGAGCCGCCCGCGGGCGCGCTCGACGAGGGATCGCAGGCGCGCCGCCTTCGCGGGGGAGGCCTCGAGGAAGACGTAGTCGCCGCCGAGCACGAGCACGTCGACCTCGGCGGCGGCGAGGGCGTCGAAGGCCGCGTCGAGCACCGCCGCGGGCGTGGTCGGCCCGATGTGCAGATCCGAGACGAAGCCCAGGGTGAGGGGCGGGCGGCCGGGCTCGCGCCCGCTCACCCCGAAGTGGATCTCACGGACGGCGCACGAGCGGCGGGTGAGGCCCCACGCCCGCGCGGGCCAGTCGGCGCGGTACATCGCGGCGAGCGTGCTCTCCACGAGCCCGCGCTTCTTCGAGTACCCGCCGCCGCGGCCCGTCGACGAGAGCTTGAGCATCGTCCGCCGGCAACGCGCGCTCGCCCCCCGGCATTCCCGCGCGCGGGCGGATCAGGACGGGCGCGAGGGCGGGCTCCGCTTCGCCGCGGTGAGGCGCGAGGCGCTCCTCCGCTCGATGCCGAGGACGCGCGCGGCGTTGCCGTAGAGGATCGCGTGGCGAAGATCGCGTTTGTGCTCGGTCGCGATGAGCACCTTCGCGAGGCCGATCGCCTGGTGGTAGAACGGCCAGTCGGTGCCGAAGAGGATCTTGTCCTCGGGCAGCGCGTCGATCATGCGGCGCAACGTGGGGAGCGACTGCGACGACGTCTCGACCCACACGTTGGGGTACTTCTTCACGAGCTCGAACGCCTGCTCCGCCTGGAGGGCCCCGGCGTGGCCGAGGATGAAGCGGGTCTTCGGGTTCTCGGCGATGGGCTTCTCGTAGAAGCGCACCTGCGAGAGGTAGCGCCCGAGCTTGGGCTCGATGTTCACCGGGCCGCAGTGCCAGAGGACGGGCATGTCGCGCTCGCCGCAGAGGGCGTAGAGCTTCATCGCCCGGGGATCGTCGGGGCGGACGAGCTGCACCGCGGGGTGCACCTTGACCCCGCGCGCCCCCGCGGCGAGCTGGGCGTCGAGCTTGTCGCGCACGTTGCGCGCGTAGGGGTGCACCGATCCGAACGAGAGGATGCGCTCGGTGGCCTTGGCGGCGCCGAGCGCGTGCTCGGCGTTCTGCGACAGGACCGGGAAGTCGATCGGGAGCAGCACCGAGTGGACGACGCCGAGCTCGTCCATCTCGCGCACGAGGTTGGGGACGGTGTGGGTCTTGCGCATCCCGGTGGGGCCGACGCTCCGCAGGGTGAGGTCCCGCTTCATGTTCTGGAGGTCGCCGGGCGAGAAGTTCTTGTTCACGTAGACGTCGAAGTCGATGCGGCAGCACGAGGGCAGGTAGTGCTCGGTGCGCGAGTGGGCGACGTAGAGGTCCACCTGGATCGGCCGCACGTACGCGAGGGCCACGTGGGTGTGCACGTCGATGATCGGCCCCACGCCCTCGTCGGACACGACGACGCGGTCGTCGTACGCCTCGAACCAGGGCAGCCGCGCGAGATCCGACAGGCTCGAGTACACGGTGGGAAACGACATCGCCCACCATCGTCTCCCGGAACGCGCGCGCCGTCGAGGCCGCGCCGCCCAGGCTCCGAACCCCAAGCCCAGGCCCCGAAACCCCCCGAGCCCAAACCCGAACCCGAACCGCAAACCCCGAGCCGCGAGACCCCCGAGCCCAAACCCAAACCCGAACCCCCGAGCCCGAACCCGAACCCGAACCCGAAGAATCTCGATACGGATTCTTGCCTCCCGGCCTCGTCGTCGCGCCGCGGCCGAGAGGCCATCAGGTCGAGTCACTGGCAGAGCGGCTGGTTGAACGCCTTCACGACCGCGGCGATCCCGGTCGGATCGAGCACCGTCCAGTCGAACCGGCCGGTGCGGAGGTACGCCACGAGCCCGTCCGAGATCGTCGTCGCGTCCGACGCAGGCAAGGCGATGCCGTACTGGCGAGCGGTTTTGTTGAGCAGCCCCTCGAGCTCCCGCTTCGCGGTGTCGTTCGCGAGGTCCTGGAACACCTCGGCCGCCACGGAGACGGAGACGCCGCCGTCTCCGAAGGCGACCACCATGCTCGAGATCTTCTGCATCGCCTCGATCGTCGTCTTCGCCTGGTTGGTGAGGCCATCGACGCACGCGTTCGCGCTGGTAGCGCACATGGCGCCGCACTCGGTCGGGTAGTTGCCGCCGCAGCGCGCCCAGCACACCGGGCCGACACCGGTCATCGGACCCGAGCACGTGTCGTAGCAGAGGCCGGCGTCGAGCTGCTTGCCGCCGCTGCACGCGGTCGGCACCGTGCCGACGCCGCGACCGTAGCTGTGCTTCGCGAAGATGTGCGCGTCGCGGCGGCACGTGCAGCCGTCGTTGGCGTAGCCCGGTGGGCACACCGAGCAGCCCTTCGCCAGCGTGACGCCGCACTTGTCGTACCAGGGGCACGCCGCGTTGTTCGAGGCGAAGATCTGCGCGTCGCGGCGGCAGAAGGCGCCGTCGTCGACGTAGCCCGCCGGGCACGACTGCCAGCACACCGGGCCGACGCCGACGTAGCCGGGGGCGCACCCCGGATAGCAGAGGCCGGCGTTCTTCTCGGTGCCGACGCAGGTGTCCGGCACGGTGCCCGCGCCGCGCCCGTAGGTCTGCTTCCAGCACAGGCCGCTGCTCTGCGGCGTCACCCCGGCGAGGTCGGGGATGGCCATCCACACCTGGACCTCGGTGAGGAACAGGTAGTCCGCGCCTTGGAGGCGCACGCGCACCCGGGAGCCGAGCGCGCCTCCGAAGAGGACCTCCTGGGTGACGGGCACCGTCCCCGATGCCGCGAGGGGGCGCGTCTGGAGCACCTGGTCCTGGTCGTCGAGCAGCTCGACCACGGCGCCGAGGAGCCGCTCGTTGCAGCAGTCGGTGCGGCTCGTCACGGTGACGCTCGTGATGGGGCGCATCCCCGCGAGCTGCACGCGCCACCACGCGCCCTGCTCGAAGGTCGTGGCGGTGACGGAGCCGTGCGTGTAGTCGCCGTCGAGGTTGCCGTCGACCGCGCGCTCGGGGACGCCGCCGTGCGTGACCGAGGACTGAGTGGCCGGGCGCCCTTGCGCGATGTTCACCATCCCGCGGTGGCTCGCTGCCGGTTGCACGACCGCCACGGGCACCGCGGTGCCGTCCACGACCGCGAGCGCCTGCGTGCTCGTCCCTACCTCGTCGCCCGCGGGCGCGTCTTGGGTGGCGCAGCCCACGGTGGCTGCGGCGAGGGCGAGGGCTGCGAGGGCGACGATCGAGAGGGCAGGGTTGCGACGAGCGCTGGGGGTCTGGGGCATGAGGACCTCTCAGCACCCTCCGTGCCACGAGAGGTCGCGCGAAAAAGCGAGGAGTCTCGCGCGTTCGACCGCGAGGTCGGGCTCAACTGAGTGGGATACACCCTGATACGTATCACGGCTCGATGAGACACCACCCGAACGAGGCCTCGTCGCGCTCGTCCATCACCGGCGCCGGCGGAGCTGTGCGCCATCGAGCGCGTAGGTACCCACGCTGGCGCACACCTCGGCGAGGAGGCGTCGGTCGAGCTCGTGCATCAGGCGCTCGATTCGGCTCATCCCCTTCCGCTCCGTCGGGACGTGCTCGTCGAGGATGCGCTTCGCCTCGGCGCAAGCGCCGGCGCGAGGCTCGGCGAGCGTGACCGAGGTGCTGCTCGTCGCGTCGACCGAGAGCGCGAGGAGGGCGAGCTCCGCCGCCCGCCGCGGGCCGCCGAGCGAAGGGGGTGGCGGGCCGCCGTCGAAGTTCTCGAGCCCCACCGGCGCGTC
>JAEUKG010000194.1 GCA_016794325.1 Myxococcales bacterium
GGGAATTGGTTTCCGCCTCCGGTCACCACTCGCAACTAGGGCGTGTCTGACGGATCATCTGCTTGGCGTGTGTACGGCGCGAGAAGGTTGATGGGGACCGGTAGCGCCAGGCGGCGGAGTGCGAAACGATTGCGGCATCCGGCAGGGAGGCCGCGTCATGACCGTCGTCCGCAGGTACGAGTTCGGTGATCGGTACTGGGCGGAGATCGAGCTGCTGCTGCCGAAGCAGGAGCGCGGCGGGAAGTGGAACGATCATCGCACGGTGATGAACGGGATGTTCTGGGTCTTGCGCTCGGGCTCGGCGTGGCGCGACGTGCCCGAGGGCTGTCACATTGGACTGTCGCATTGTGGTAACCGTCCGACCTCACCGCGCGACCGGTAGCCGGCGCTCCGGGTTCCGCGCGACCCAGGCAGCAGGCAAGAGTTCCCGCAGCATCGCCTCGCCGTCCGTCGCCTTCCGCTCCGCGGGAATGTCCCGGTACTCGGCCAGCCTGGCCAACAGGTCGCTCACGTAGGCGAACGGCTCGACCTCGTGCAGCCGCGCGCTCTGGACCGCCGTCAGCCACGACGCGATCGCCCGGCCGCCGTCGGCGCTGCCGGCGAAGAGCCAGTTCTTCCTTCCAAGGGCCGGGCTCCGCATGCACCGCTCGCAGGCGTTGTTGTCGATCTCGACCGCGCCGTCGTCGAGGTACCGCGCGAACGCCTCGCGCCGCGTGAGCACGTACTCGATGGCCTGCCGCACCGGCGACTTCGGGAGGTGCTCCTCGCGACGTGACGCGAGCAGCGCGAAGAGCAGCTCGAGCTGCGGCCGCGACCGCTCCTCGCGCAGCGATTTCCTCCCGTCATGCGAGAGCCCCCGCTCCGTCGCCTCCTTCTCGACCGCGTAGAGCGTCGCGATCTCCCTCAGCACCTCGAGGCAGAAGCCGGGTGCCAGGTCCTTCGCGTCGAAGAAGCCGCGGCGAGCGTGCGCCCAGCAGCCGACCTCGGTCGCGCCGCCCGGTGCGGCGCACAGCGCCCCGTAGCCGGCGAAGGCGTCCGTTTGGAGGTATCCGTCGAATCCCTGCAGCCAGCGCTGCGGCCACTTGCCCTCGCGCGAGGGGGTGTACTCGAAGACCGCGTGGCGGTGGTCGATGTCGCCGACGTAGCACCACAGCCGCGCGTCCTTCGCCCGACCCTTCACGAGCCCCAAGGTCGGGACCGTCGTGTCGTCGGACTGGATCACTCGTGAGCGAAGCACGTCGCGTCGCATGAGCGCCACCAGCGGATCGAGGAGCTCCGCGCACCCGAGCATCCACCCGCACATCGTCGAGCGCGACAGGTCCAGGCCGCTCCTGGCGAGCATCCCCTCCTGCCTATAGAGCGGGCAGTGGTCGGCGAACTTCGAGACGGCGACATGGGCGAGGAGGCTCGCTCCGGCGTAGCTCTTGGGCAGCGGCAGCGACGGCTTCCTCGCCCTCACTCCCTGTCCGCTGCACTCGGGGCAGAGGTAGTGGACCGTCTCGTGGACCACGACCTTCAGCCTCGCGGGCTCGATCTCGACCACCTCGTGCCGCGAGCGGCCGCACTCGAGCCGCTCCTTCGAGCAGCAGGGGCAGGCCCGCTCCTCGGCGGAGAGCCCGTGGACGACCGTCTCCCGCGGGAGGTCTTCGGGAAGCGGCTTCGGCCCGCCCTTGCGTCGGGTGTGCGCCGGGACGGTGACCGTCTCGGCGGCGGCCTGCCGCTCGGCCGCCTTCACCTCGTCGGCGAAGAGGCCGAGCTGCCTCGGATCGAGCGCCTCGATGCGCGGGCCGAAGCGCTTCGCCAGATGCAGCCTGAGCGTGCGGATCGCGTCGTCGCGCTCGTCGATGACGCGGAGGAGCATCGCCCGGAGCTCGGCGGGGTCGTCGGGGAGGGATGTCGCGATCGCGCGTGTCACGTCACGCGGACCGTACACGCGCTACGCGGTCGCGCAAGCGAAACGTCGGGATTTCGCCACATTCCCCGGGTCGATCCCCTCGAGCAGCATCGCGAGGTCGCGTCGCGGGATCTCTACGCGGGCCGCGCCGCGGGAGGCGTCGGGCACGGCGAGGCGGAAGGTGCCCTTCTCGAGCCGCTTCATCCAGATCGCGTAGCCGTCGCGGTCCCACCAGAGGACCTTGAGCCGGTCGGCGCGGCGCGAGCGGAAGACGAAGAGGTGCCCCGACAGCGGGTCGTCGCCGAAGGTCTCGCGCACGAGCGCCGCGAGCGAGTCGAAGCCCTTGCGCATGTCGCAGGGCTCGGTGGCGAGATAGATGCGGACGGAGGCGGGGAGCGAGAGCATCGGGCGGCGGCGCTACGCGACGAGCGCGTCGACCACGCGGCGGAGGGTGTCGGGATCGAATCCCGGCGCGACGCGCACGGCGAGGCCCCGCGGCAGCGCGACCTCGATCGGCGTCGCGGGAGAGGCGGCCTCCGACGGGGCGGCGAGCTCGACGAAGGCGGGGGCGGGCCGGCGCTCCCGGCGGCGCCACGCGTAGAGGGTCGAGGCGGACACGCCGGCGACCGGGGCGAAGTCGCGGGCGGAGAGTCCGCTGCCGTCCCAGCGGCGGAGGATGCGGCGGCGATCGGAGGGCGTGGTCACGCCGCGATTGTGCCGGGGCCGCTGAGGGAGGCCAGCGCCGAGTCACGAATCGGAGATCGAGCGCTTACGATCTGTGCGCACTCCGGGGGTCAAGGATGGCGGCCATTGCCCATGCCCCGCCGTCGAGTCCACGGAACGCGCGTGCCGCCGAATCGATCGGCACATCACCGCTCCCCCTACCTTGCACGCGCGTCGCCGCACGTCGATCATGTCCCGATGCGCCACCCCAGAATCCTGCTTCCCGACCTAGAACCTCGGCTCCACGCAGCAATCGAGCACTTCTGGCGGACCAGACAGGACCAGGGAGACCGGCAGGGCGCAGACGCAAAGGCGCGCGATGTGGGCAACCGCCCCCAAGTCACCGCAGGCAAGCACCTCGATGCGCTGGTAACGCTCGTCGTGGATCTCGTGAAGACCAACTGTCCGAGCGCGACGCCTCACCGACAGACCAGCGTTCGCGACACGGCCACCGTCCTGCCCGGCTACTTTCGGCCAACCAAACTGTGGGACATCAT
>JAEUKG010000289.1 GCA_016794325.1 Myxococcales bacterium
AGCGACTGGAGCGAGCAGGTCCGGTCGATGACCTCCTTCAGCGCCTCCGGCTCGCAGGGCTTGGCGAGGACCTGGTGGGCGACCGAGAGCGCGCCGACCATCGCCTCTTTGGTCGTCGCCGCCGTCAGGCCGATGCGCGCCGCGGCCGGTCGCATTCGCTTCGCCGAGCGGAGGAGCTCGACGCCGTCGAGCCCCGGCAGGACGAGGTTCGACACCACGACGTCCACCGGCGCCGCGGCGAGCTCGTCGAGCGCCGCCCGCCCGTCGCGCGCGCACACGATCTCCCACCCCTTGGGATCGAGGAGCGATCGCAGACCTTCGAGCTCGGTCGGCTCGTCGTCCACGAGGAGGACACGCTTGGGGATCATGGGGGTCGCACGGTGACCTACGGCCGCGGCGCGCCGCGCGTAAAGGCCCCCGATCCCGCTCCTCCACCCCCGCCGGCCGACCTGCTATGGTGCCCGGCCATGCGCTACTACATCGAGCTCGATCCCACCCCCGGCGCAGCCCCCATCCACGTCGACGTGGAGGAGCTCCCCAGCGGAGCCCTGCAGGTGCGCGTCGACGGCAAGCCCGTCGACGTCGACGTCGTCGCCCTCGAGGGCGCGCTGTCGTGCCGGGTCGACGGCCACGTGGTGGACCTCACCACCGAGGGGGCGCCGCCCGAGCTCGGCGCGATCGCCAGCGGGCACCGCAGCTACGTCCGCGTCGAGAGCGAGCGGCTCCGCGCCGCCGCCGCCGCCCGCCGCACCTCGGCGAGCGCGAACGAGAAGCTCGTGCGCTCCCCGATGCCCGGCCGCGTCGTCAAGGTCATGGTCGCCCCCGGGGACGTCGTCGAGCCCGGGACGTCGCTCCTCGTGGTCGAGGCGATGAAGATGGAGAACGAGGTGAAGGCGAAGGCGAAGGCGACGATCGCCACCGTCCACGTCGTCGCCGGGGCCAACGTCGAGGCCAATGAGAAGCTCATCACCTTCGGTTGACGAGCGCGGCCACCGCCGCCTCGCGCTCGCGCACACGCCGACGCCCCTCGCCCTCCTCGGGCCCACGAGCGAGGCGCTCGGGGTGCGGGTGTGGGTCAAGCGAGACGACGCGACCGGCGGCGCCGAGACCGGCAACAAGATCCGCAAGCTCGAGTACCTCGCGGCCGCGGCCGTCGACGCGGGCGCGACGCACCTCGTGACCTGCGGCGCGGTGCAGTCGAACCACGCGCGCGCGACCGCGGTCGTGGCCGCGCGCCTCGGGCTGCGGTCGGTGCTCCTCCTGCGCCGGCGCCCGGGCGAAGAGCCGAGGCTCGTCGGCAACCTCCTCGTCGACCGGCTCGTCGGCGCCGAGACGCGCTTCATCACCCCCGAGCAGTACCGGAGCCGCACCGCGCTGATGGACGACGTCGCCCGGGAGATCGGCGCCGCCGGCGGGCGCGCTTACGTCATCCCCGAGGGCGGATCGAACGCGCTCGGCTCGCTCGGCTACGTGCGGGCGATGGGCGAGGTCCGGGCCCAGCTCGACGCCGGGGCCGCCGGCGACGTCCGCCGCTTCGACGTCGTCGTCCACGCGTGCGGATCGGGCGGCACCGCCGCCGGGGTCTCGGTCGGCGCCAGCGCCTACGGCGTCGCCGACCGCGTCCTCGCCGCGTGCGTGTGCGACGACGAGGCCTACTTCGCGGGCGTCGTCGCGACTATCCACGAAGGGATACGCGAGCTCGCGCCGAGCCTCCCCGCCCCGGCGCCGCTCGACTTCGACGCGTCGGAGAAGGGGCCCGCCTACGGGGTGATGAACGACGACCAGAAGCGCGTCCTCGTCGAGGTCGCGCGCGCGGACGGGCTCGTCCTCGACCCCGTCTACACCGGCAAGGCCATGTGCACCCTGCGGGCGGCGGTCGCGAGCGGGCGCGTGCGCGAGGGCGCCGACGTCCTGTTCCTCCACACCGGGGGCCTGCCGGGCCTCTTGGCGGAGGCCCAAGCCTTCGAGGGCGCGCTGTGACGCGAGCCCGCGTCGTCGACGCGGCCAAGGTCGCGGCGTGGACGCTCGGCCTCTACGTCGCGAGCGAGGTCGCCCGCGGGCTCCTCGCGTCGAACCCCAACGCCGCCGCCATCGCCCCCGCCGTCGCCACCGAGTGGGTGTCGGGGCGGCTCGGCGTGTCGTGGAGCGATCCGCTCGCGAAGGCCCCGCCCGCCGGCGTCATCGCGCGTCGCATCGGCCAGGGCGCGGCGATGGGAGCGGCCGCAGCGCTGGCGACGCTCGCGCTGGCGATGGCCCTCGCCGGCGCGCGGGT
>JAEUKG010000320.1 GCA_016794325.1 Myxococcales bacterium
CGCGCGGGTATGGGCAGTGGGACGGGCGCGGGCACGGGCACGGGCACGGGCACGGGCACGGGCACGGGGAAGAGGGCACGGGCACGGGCACGGGGAAGAGGGCACTGTACATCCGATGAGTGCCACCGGCAGTATGTGCAAGGATCCTCGGCAGATGTGCAGGTGAACATCTGGACGGATCTTTCGGGATGTGATCTAAACGCTGACCGTGACCATGCCCATCGCGCCGCACGGGGCCGTGCCCCGCGGCCCCACCAGCGAAGCCCGCCCTGTCCATCGGGTGGCGTCCGCGACCTCCTGCGTCCCTCACGTCCGCCTCTTCGCCGACGAGGTCACGGTGCACCGCGCCGTGGGCCTCGGCGACTCGTACGAGACCGAGAACGCGCCGCTCATCGAGCTGTCGTTCGACTACCCCGGCGGTCGCGTCCGCGCGAGCGAGGCGTTCGCGCCCTACGGCGTCGTCCGCGACGAGCGGGCCGAGCACGAGGCGCGGCGCATGCTCGAGACCTTCGGCGCGGTGGACCTCGACTGCCTCGACACCCACGCGGTGTCGCCGAACGTGTCGGCCGACTACGTCGTCCGCTGCGACGGCAGCGTGCACGACTTCTGCGCGTTCGCCGCGTACGTGGTGCCGCAGCTCCGCGCGCTCGGCTGGGTCGTCTCGATCGACGAGGACTACTCGTTCAAGGTCGTCGAGGCCGAGGCCCCCTGGTACGCGAACCTCGAGAAGGACGAGGAGCGCCCCGACTGGTTCGGCCTCGAGCTCGGCATCGAGATCGACGGGCAGCGGGTGAACCTCGTGCCTGCCCTGGTCGAGCTCCTCGAGCAATGCAACTCGAAGGACAAGCTCGGCGACATCCTGCGCCGCGCGCCCAAGTGCCTCGCGGTGCCGGTGGGCGAGAAGCTCTACGTGCCGGTCCCCACCGCGCGCGTGCGCGGCATCCTGCGCATCATCTCCGAGCTCTACGAGGGCACGCTCGGGCAGGATCCGATCTTGCGGATGCCCGAGCTCAAGTGCCACAGCCTCGACCGCCTCGAGGAGCTCTTCGAGGGGGAGGGGGAGGGGCTCAAGTTCACCGGCGCCCCGCGCCCGCACCGCCACGACCTCGACGACGAGGTGGAGCTCACCCCGCCGACCGGGCTGCGCGCGGAGCTCCGCCCGTACCAGAAGGACGGCGTCGCGTTCCTCCAGCGGCTGCGCCGCGCGGGCCGCGGCGGCATCCTCGCCGACGACATGGGGCTCGGAAAGACGCTCCAGACCATCGCCCACATCACGATGGAGAAGGAGGGCGGCCGCCTCGACAAGCCGTTCCTCATCGTGTCGCCGACGAGCCTCGTCTTCAACTGGGAGCGCGAGATCCACAAGTTCTCGCCCGGCCTCAAGGTCGTCGCGCTCCGCGGCGCCCGCCGGCGCGAGCGGTTCTCCGAGGTCACGGGCGCCGACGTCGTCGTCACGAGCTACCCCTGCATCATCCGCGACGAGGAGGACTACGCCAACTGGCAGTTCCACTCGCTCGTCCTCGACGAGGCGCAGACGGTGAAGAACGCGGGCAGCCGCGCGCACCGCGCGGTGCGCGCGATCCAGGCCGATCACAAGCTGTGCTTGAGCGGCACGCCGATCGAGAACCACCTGGGCGAGCTCTTCGCCCTCGCCGATCTCTCGAACCCGGGCCTCCTCGGCGACGAGCTCCACTTCAGCCGCTTCTTCCGGGTGCCGATCGAGAAGCACCGCGACACCGAGCGCCTCGCCGCGCTCCGCGACGCCATCTCGCCGTACATCCTCCGCCGTCACAAGTCGGACGTCGCGAAGGACCTGCCGCCCAAGACCGAGCTCTTCCGCCCGGTCGACCTCACCGGCCGCCAGCGCGAGCTCTACGAGAGCATCCGCGTCGCCGCCCACGCCGAGGTCCGGCGCCTGGTCCGCAAGAAGGGCCTCGCGGCCTCGACTATCCCTATTCTCACAGCTCTCACCAAGCTCCGGCAGGTGTGCTGCGACCCCCGCCTGTCGGCGGTGGGCAAGGGCGTGCGCGAGTCGGCGAAATACGACCTCTTCTTCGAGCTCCTCGGCAAGCAGCTCGAGGGCGGCCACCGCGTCCTCGTCTTCTCGCAGTTCACCAGCATGCTGTCGCTCCTCGCGCGCGGCCTCGACGAGCGGAAGATCCCGTGGGTCGCGCTCACCGGCGCCACCGCCGACCGCCGCGCGGTGGTCGACAGGTTCGAGCGCGGCGACGCCCCCGTCTTCCTCATCAGCCTGAAGGCGGGCGGCACCGGGCTCACCCTCACGAGCGCCGACACGGTGATCCACTACGATCCGTGGTGGAACCCCGCCGCCCAGGCCCAGGCGACCGATCGCGCGTACCGCATCGGCCAGCAGAAGCCGGTGTTCGTCTACAACCTCTTCGCGGCCGGCAGCGTGGAGGAGCGCATCTTGCGCCTCCAGAAGCGCAAGCGCGACGTCGCCACCGCGATCCTCGAGGCGCGCGCCGATCTCGGATCGCTGGACGAGCACGACCTCGACGTGTTGTTCGCGCCGCTCGGCTGAAGCCGAGCGGGGGTCGCGCCGCTCGGCCGAGGCCGAGCGGTGCCGTCACCAGCCCGTCTTGCCCTTGATGAAGGGGACGATCTCGTCGGACCACGACTGATGCAGCGCCGGGCTCGCGTGGTAGTCGCACGCGGTGAGCATGTTGAACGGCGCCTGGGTGAACTCGAACATGTAGACCTTGGCGTCGCCGGCGCCGTTTCGCGCGGCCACCGCGTTGGTGATGCCGGTCTTGATGATGGTCCGCGTGTTCACCCCCGCCGGGTCGCCGTCGTAGAGCTGGCCGCCGACGGCCGCGACGATGTGCGCGTTCGGGTTCTTCGCGCGGAGGAGCTGGAGGAAGGTGGCGTAGTTGTTCCCGAACGTGGTGGCGTTGGGGTACGGCGCGCGCGAGAACTCGGTCCCGCCGAGCACGACGACGATCACGCTCGGCTCGAGCGCGGCGGGGAAGCCCCACACCGACGCCTGGTTCTCGGGCAGCGCGCGCGGATAGAGCAGGCCGAAGTACTGGTTGTCGCCCGGGTCCTCGTTCTTCGTGAGGCCCTTGCCGGAGTAGGTCGCGCTGTAGACGTCGGCCGAGAGGGCCGCGCCCGCGCGCGCTTGCATCGACAGGCGGGAGTTGTGGGTGATGACGGGCGTGTTGCCGCAGTCGGGCCCGGCGCCCTCGATCCCGTAGCCCTGGATCATCGAGTCGCCGATGAACTCGACGCGCCGGTCGTTGGCCGGCGGGGGCGGCAGCAGCACGCCGCCGGCGAAGGTGAAGCCCTCGAAGCGATCGGTGCCGTACGCCGCCTCGGTGCGCTTCCACGCCTCGACGGTGTGCACCCCGGCGGCGAGGCCGATCGCGAGCTCGTAGTCGTTCGAGCCGTCGACGACCGCGATCGTCTTGTCGAACACGCCGTCGACGAGGACGTCGTAGTAGCTCGGGCCTCCGCCGAAGCCATCGGCGTGGTCGATCTTGATCGACGCCTGCGTCCCGTCGAAGCGCGCGATGAAGCGCGCCGCCGGCCACGCGAAGCTCGGGTTCCCGGCGCCGTCGTTGCGCCCGATGAGCCGGACCCCCGGGACGCCGGCGTCGGCGCCGCTCGAGCCGCCGTCGCCGCTCGAGCCGCCGTCGCCGCTCGAGCCGCCGTCGCCGCTCGAGCTCGCGCTCGACGAGGAGGACGAGCCGCCGCTCGACGCCGACGACGCGCTCGATCCGCCGCTCGACGAGCCGCCCGAGCTGCCTCCCGACGACGAGGACGGCGCGCCCGACGAGGTGGACGACGCGGAGGAGGTCTGTGGCGACTCGCCTCCGCTGTCTCCGCACGCGATCCCGACGACGATGGAGAGCCCGACGGCCACGAAGACGAAGCGACGCATCATGCCAGCGTAGCGCGATTCTCCGCCGGGGGTACGCGGTAGACGAGCCGGGCGAGCCCGCTCGGAAAGGCGCGAGACTCCACGGGAACCGGGCGACGCCGTCGTCAGGCGGGCCGGCCGCGCAGCGCGGCGCCGAGGGCGCGCGTGACCTCGGCCCACTCGCGCACCGCCGGGGGCGCGGCCTCGCTCGCCGCGTAGGTGCCGATCATGGCGGCGACGACGTCGAGCCGCGCCTCGAACCCGAGGGGCTCGGGGAGGGGATCGACGACGCGCGGCGCCCCGAGGGCGCGCAGGGTGTACGAGAAGCTCACCCGCGGGCCCCGCGCCCGCTCCGTCATCGGGCCGCCCCAGTGGAGCGCGTTCGCGTTCCACGCGAGCGCGTCGCCGGCGCGAGCGGGCAGGGGGATCGCCCGGCCCTCGCCGCGGCGACCATCGAGATGATCGGGATAGTCGGGGTCCTGGTCGAGGGGCACGATCCACATGCACGCCTCGTCGGGCCCGACGTCGGCGAGCGCGACCCACACGTTGAGGGTGAGCGGGCGTCCGCCCTCGCCGCGCTCGAGCGTCGAGAGCCCGCGGTGCGCGGGCCAGCCGCGCCGGCCGGCCTCGCGGGGGACCAGCCACGCCCAGACGTCGGCGAGCGCCTCGTGAGGGCCGAGCACCGGGCCCGCGACGCCGGCGAGGGCGTCGAGGGGCTCCCAGAACGCGTCGTACACGTAGGCGAACACGGCGGGCAGGCCCTCGGCGACGAGCGCCTCGATCGCCGCGCGCATCGCCGCCGCGCGCGGGGCGGCGACCACGGCCGGCCACGCGACGTGCCCGCCGGGCTCGAGCGCTCCCGGTCGCGCGCCGGCGGTTCGCCCGGCGGCGCCGAACGACGTCCGCTCGCCGATCGTGAGCGTCGGCGCGAGCGCGCGGAAGAAGGACGGATCCTGCACCCGGCGAAAGACGTGGGCCACGTCGCTCATCGCGCGAGCATAGAGGGCTTGTGCGACGGCCGCGCCTCGGAAATCATGGGCGCCGTGTACACCGTCGCCGACTACGGCCGCATGCTCAGCGACTCGGTGCGCGTACGCGCCTACGAGGCCGCGCTCCGCGCCGTGATTCGGCCGGGCGCGGTCGTGCTCGACCTCGGCGCCGGGACCGGCTTCTTCTCGATGCTCGCCGCCAAGCTCGGCGCGGGGCGCGTCTACGCCGTCGAAGAGAACGACGCCATCGAGGTCGCGGCGCGCATGGTCCGCGACAACGGGCTCTCCGACCGCGTGTTCTGCGTGCGCGCCCGGTCGACCGCGATCGAGCTCGAGGCCAAGGCCGACGTCATCGTCTCCGACCTGCGCGGCAGCCTCCCGCTCTACGGCGCGCACGCCGCCGCCCTCGCCGACGCCAAGGCCCGCTTGCTCGCGCCGGGCGGCGTGCTCCTGCCGCGGCGCGATCACCTCGTGTGCGCGCCGCTCGAGTCCGCCTACCACCACGCGCGCCTCCTCGGCGCCTGGGACACGCGCGCGTTCGGCTTCGACATGCGCGGGGGCCTCGTCCACGCGACGAGCACCATCCTCGACGCGAGCGGCCCCGGCGTCTCGCCGAGCTCGCTCCTCGCCGAAGGCGTCCGCTTCGCGACCCTCGAATACGGGCAGGCCATCGACGCGGTGCGCGGCCAGGCGTCGTTCGTCGCCGCGAGGGGCGGCCTCGTCGAGGGCTTCGTCGTCTGGTTCGAGGCCGAGATCCACGACGGCATCGGCTTCCACACCGGGCCCGGCAG
This sequence comes from Myxococcales bacterium, assembly GCA_016794325.1. Classification (GTDB taxonomy): domain Bacteria; phylum Myxococcota_A; class Polyangia; order Polyangiales; family Polyangiaceae; genus SXNL01. The sequence continues at coordinate 5,661 of JAEUKG010000320.1, forward strand.
CGATCGCGTGTACGGGCGCGTGCTCTTCCCGCTCGCCGAGCCGCTCGAGGTCGCCGCCGGCGACGGGCTCGCCGTCACGTGGCTCGCGCGCCCGACCGTCGACGAGCACCTCTGGTCGTGGACCACCACCTTCACCCCGAAGGAGGGGCCCACGCGCCGCTTCGACCAGAGCACGTTCTTCGCCCCCGCTCGCCTGACCCTGCCCGGAGCCACCCCCGAGCTCGGCCCCGGCGCCAAGGTCGCCGCCGAGGCCCTCGACCGCTTGGTCCGCGGCCAGCCGCTGCCCGAGGTGGTCGAAGCGTTAAGCACTGAATTTGCTGGATTTTTTCGCGAAGAGGGGGCCGCCTTGACG
>JAEUKG010000366.1 GCA_016794325.1 Myxococcales bacterium
TCTCGCGCCACGTCGTGCCGAGGTGATCGTCCGCGGCCTCAGCCACGCGTACGGCGCGCACCCGACCCTCACCGGCGTCGACCTCGAGGCTCGACCGGGGGAGGTCCTGGCGCTCCTCGGGCCGAACGGCGCCGGCAAGACGACGCTCCTCGCGATCGCAGCCGGGTTGCTCGCCCCCCACGCCGGCACGGTGACGTTCCCGGTCAAGACGCGCGCCGAGCGACGTGCACACGTGGGGTATTGCCCGCAGCGCTCGCTCGTCTTCTCGGATCTCACGGCCCGCGAGCAGCTCGCCTTCGCCGCGCGAGCCTTCGGCGCCGCCCGCGCGGCCGCCGACGCGCGCGCCCGCGAGGTCCTCGCGGAGGTCGCGCTCGGCCCCCAAGCCGAGATGCTCCCCGGGCAGCTCTCGGGCGGCATGTCGCGCCGGCTCGATCTGGCGCTCGCGCTCGTCCACCGGCCGAAGGTCCTGCTCCTCGACGAGCCCTCGGCCGGCCTCGATCCCGATCACAAAGGGACGCTCCACCGCTGCCTCCGCGCGGCGACGGCGCGCGAAGAGACGGTGGTGATGGCGACGCACGACCTCGAGGAGATCTCCGCCCTCGCCGACCGCGTCGCGGTCTTCGATCGCGGCCGCGTGGTCGCCGAGGGCACGCCCCGGAGCCTCCTCGACCGCCTCACCGGGCGCGCGCGGGTCGAGATCGACCTCGGCGCCGTCCCCGCCCGCGAACGAGAGGAGATCGCCGCCCGCTTCGCGGCCCGCGAGCGCTCGTTCCGCGGCGCGGTCCTCGTCCTGTCGGTCGACGACGTCGTCGCCGGCGCCCGCGACGCCGCCGCGACCCTCGAGTCGCTCGCGGTCCCGACCGCGGCCCTCTCGGCCCGCACCGCGTCCCTCGCCGACGTCTACGCGTCGCTCACCGGAAGGACGCTCGAGCCGTGAGCCTCGTCCTCCTCTTCGCCGAGAAGACGGCGCGCCAGCTCCGCCGCGACGCGGCCGGCACCGCGATCACGGTCCTCACGACCCCTGTGTGCACCGCCCTCTACGGGCTCCTGTCGCGCGGGGGCGACGGCCCCACCGGCCGCCCGTTCGAGGCCTCGGTCCCTGGGCTCCTCGTGCTCTCGGTGATCATGATCGTCTTCTCGAGCGCGATGCTCGTCGCCCGGGAGATCGAGTCCGGCGCGATGACGCGCATGGCGACGTGGCCGGTGAGCGCGCTCGACGTCCTCGGGGGGTCGAGCCTCGTCCAGCTCGGCCTCGCGGCCGCGTCGAGCGCGGCGACCCTCGCCTCGGCCCGCGCCCTCGGCTACGCGCCCCGCGCGTCGCTCCTGTCGGTGCTCGTCCTCGCGGTGGTCGCGGCGCAGTCGAGCATCGGTCTCGGGCTCCTCGTCGCGAGCCTGACGCGCACCCAGCACCGCGCGTTCCTCGTCGCGAGCGTGCTCATGTTCGTGCTGCTGCTCTTCTCGGGCGTGGTCTTCCCGCGGCCCCACGTCGAGCTCGTGCAGATCGCGGGCGAGAAGATCGGCCCGTTCGACCTCTTGCCCACCACCCAGCTCCACGAGGCGCTCTCGGGCGTGCTCGCGGGCAAGAGCCTGCTGGACGTGAAGGGCAGGCTCCTCGCCCTCTTCGGGCTGTCGGCGGTCGCGTTCGGGGCCGGCGTCCTCGTCTTCTCGCGGCGGCACACGCTCGGGGGCCGGTGAGCGCGGCCGCCTGGATCCGCGCGGCCCGCCTGCCGGCGCAGTCGAACATCGCCCTGCCGCTCTTCGTCGGGGAGGCGCTCGCGTGCCCTGGCGGCGTCGGACTCTCGTGGGCGACGGCGCTCCTCGTCGGGGCCTTCGGCCTCTTCGACCAGCTCTACATCGTCTTCGCCAACGACGTCGCCGACGTCGACACCGACCGCGACAACGCGACGCCGACGCCGTTTTCGGGCGGCTCGCGGGTGCTCGTCGCGGGCGCGATCGCCCCTCGGAGCCTGCTCCGCGCTGCGATCGCCTGCGCCGCCGCAGCCGGGGTCGTGAGCCTCGCCCTCGCCGCGCGCACCGGCGCGACCTCGCTCGTCGGCCTGTGGGCGCTCGCGGTCGCTCTCTTGCACGCCTACAGCTTCCGCCCCCTGCGGCTCTCCTACCGTGGCGGCGGCGAGGCGCTCCAGCTCCTCGGGACGGGCCTCGTCCTGCCGCTCTACGGCTTCGTCGCGCAGAAGGGGGCGCTTCTCTCGTTCCCGTGGGCGGCGCTCGCCTGGATCGCGCCCATGCGCCTCGCGTGCGCGATCGCGACGGCGCTGCCCGACGAGCCGTCGGATCGCCGCGCCGCCAAGCGGACCCTGGTGGTCGCGCTCGGCGCGCGGGCGACCGCCGGCGCCCTCGCGCTCCTGCAGATCGTATCCCTCGCCGCCGCCGCCCGCGCCTTCCCCGTCGACCTGCGGCCCGCGCTCGCGGTCCCGGCCTCGGCCGCGCTCGTGGGCCTCGCGCTCGCGGGCGCCGCGCCCGGCTCCCGGGCGATGGTGGCGAGGGTCGGCGCGCTCGTCTTCGCCACGCTCTCGCTCGAGGCGATCGGGGTCTGGGGGCAGCTCCGGTGAAATACGACTTCCTCGTCCTGTCGCTCCTCTTCTGCGTCCCCGGGCTCGTCGTCTTCGCCGTCCGGCGCGACCTGCGGCGGCCGATCGGCCTCGCCGCCGCCGCGAGCCTGCCGTTCGCCGCCACCGAGCGCTTCTTCTACCCGACGTATTGGTCGCCCCGGTTCGCGTTCGACCTGATCGACGTCGTCGGCTTCGGGATCGAGGACGTCCTCTTCGTCGTCGCGCTCGCGGCCTACATGACCACCGCGTACCCGTTCGTCGCCCGCCGGCGCTTCGTCGCACCCGAGCTGCCGGCGGGGGATGCTCGGCGCCGAGGGCCCGGCCCGAGGCTCGCCCGGCGCGCGCTCGCGGTCGTGGGCGCGACCCTCGCGGCCGCGCTCGGCCTGCTCGCGGCGGGGGTGCCGATCCTCTACGCCAGCTTCTACTCGATGGCCGCGGCCGCGATCGTGATGCTCGTCGTCCGCCGCGATCTCCTCGTCCCGGCCCTCGCGGGGGGCGCCCTCTCGACCGTCACCTACGCGGTCATTTGCCTGATCTACGCGCGCATCTTCCCGGGCGTGTTCGAGCGCGTGTGGCACACCGAGCGGTTCCTCCACCGGTTCGTGCTCGGGGTACCGATCGAGGAGCTCCTCTACGGTCTCCTCTCCGGGGTCGTGAGCGGCGCCTTCTACCCGTTCGTGACCGGCGCCCGCCTCGCGCCGCTGTCGCCCGACCGGGGCGGAGCCGGGGCTGCCCCACCCTGAGCCGCCGCGGGGCGCGCCGATGCCGACGCGCGCGGAGGGCACCCGAGGCCCACCCCGAGGAGGTAGACTCCATTTTCGACCGGGATAGTCACGGCGCACCCAGTTCGGGGGCGCGATCGCGGGCGCATTTCGACGCTGCCGAACGCGGGCGGCGGGGCGCGGTCCGACACGAGCGGCGCGGGCGACGGGAGCGGCGGGGCGACGGGACGCGGCCCGGCGCGCGCCGACGTCGTCGTTTGTCACACTACGGTGGGTCGAAACGCGGGATACTGAGGGCGAACGTGAAGGAGACGGCGATGGTCACCCGAGACTGGCTCCGGACGGTGGTACCGCTCGGAGAGTACCAAGGGGCGCGGTGGGTGCCGCGCGGCGCCGGCGTCGTGATGTCGCACAAGGGCACCGTCTGGCTCGTCACCTCGGGTCGAGCGGTGACCGCGGGTCGGGAGCTCGTCGCGATCGTCGAGGGCGAGGGCGGGCGCGCGGGCGAGGTCCCGTTCGGCGGGACGCGGGGCTCGTCCGGTTGGTTCGTGAACACCGCGCTCGACGTGGCGGTGCACCAGTTCCCCCAGGCGCGCGAGACCGTCGTGCGCATCCTCACCGAGAAGGACTGCGCGAGCCTGACCGACACCCAGCCGGGGACGGCCGCGTACACCCTCGGTTGCCCCTACGGCCTCGCGGGGATGGATCCGTCCCGGCCGGCGGTGCTCGCCCTGAGCGGCATCGTGAGCGGCGTGAACCCGCACGACGCCACCGTCTTCACGACCGCCGGGAGCTTCCACGGCAACTCCGGAGGCCCCCTCCTCGTCCGACGCGAGGGCGGCGACCTCGCGTTCGCCGGGCTCGTCGTGGGCGTCGCCGCGATACGCGGGCCCGAAGAGGGCGCGCCTCCGGTCCACCTCGGGGTGGCGCGCTCGGCCGACGCCATCTGGCGATCGCTCAGCAACATGAAGCTCGGCACCGAGCCCCCCCGATCGGCGAAGTCGAAGGGGCCGCCGCCGTCGACGAAGAAGAAGCTCAACTGACGCAGCAGCGAGCCGCCGCGCGGCGCCGAGGCGCGGGCGAAGCCCGCGAGGAGCGAAGGGTGGCGAGCACAGCGAGCCGAGCGAACCGAGCCCGACCCTGGGTCACCCGCCGCGCGGCGCGCGCCGCCGCCCTGCCCGCGCTCGCGATCGTCGCCGGCTGCCACGGCGCGGCTCCCCCGCCGCCGCCCGCGCCTCGCGAGCGGCTCGATGGGCCCGACCCCTGCGCGCTCGACGGCGGCGCCGCGCTCGACGACGCGGCGCGCGCGCTCGTCCGCGCGACATGGGTCGAGCTGACGAGCGGGCGGCCCCCGTCGAAGATCGAGCACCTGCGGAGCTTCGGGGAGGGGCGGTGCGCGCGCCAGCGCTGGGTCCACGTCGCGCCGCGCGTCACCCCCCGCGACGACGACGGGCCCTGCCCCGACACCTTCGCGCTCTTCATGCCCGAGCTGGGGTCGGTGGAGCTCGACCCGGCCACCGGACGAGGGCACGTCGCGGAGCCCGGCGAGGACGTCGCGATCGTGCCCCTCGCGCCCGGGCGCCGCGTGGTCACGCGCCGCTTTCGGGGCGCGGTGTCGGTCACGCTCGAGGAGGGGGACGCGAAGGTGCCGGTGCCGGCGGCCAGCGACGGCGCGGGCGTCGTGCGCAAGATCGACGACCGTCGCGTCGTCCTCGACGGCGCGATCCTCGACCTCCAGACGCGCGCCAGCCTCCCGGCGAAGGACGCGAGCGTCTTCGTCCCCGCCGCCTTGGCGCCGATGGGCCTCGCGGCGACCGCCGGCCAAGCGCTGTCGCCTCCGCATTCGTCCTTCATCGCCGACGGGCGCGGACGCGTGATCGCGCGCCTGGCCGCGCGATCGATCCCCGCGATGGCGGTGTTGCCGCTGGGATCGGTCGGGCGCGAGGAGGGCGCGGCGATCGCGACCTTCGACGACGTGACGCGCACCCTCGAGCTCGTGACCTTCGTGTCGGGCGCCGTCACCCGGCGCGCGGCGGTGATCGACGCGGGGCCGCTCACCGAGGGCACGCGCGAGATGTGGCTCCGCGGCGTCGGGACGCGCGACGCGGTCGCCCTCGGGCTCGCCCACAAGCTCGTGGTGTGGCGCCTCTCCGAGAGCGCGCCGATCGTCGCTGGCGGCGTCGACAGCGGCGCGAGCGCGCGCGGCGCCGAAGCGGTGTTCGTGCTCGAGGGGGGCCGCGTCGTCGTCGCCACCAGCGAGCACGACACGGTGGTCGTCGACGCGGCGAGCGGCGCGGTCCTCGCCCGCGGACCGTCGACGACCGCGAGGTACACGCGCAGCGCGGCGATGCTGGAGGACGCCGCCGCGCCCCCCGAGCGGCGCGCCGTCGTCGTCCTCCCCGACGGCGCGGTGAGGCGCGGGTCGATGGGGTCGACCGCCGTCGGTCGCTTCTCGATCCCCACGTACGTCGACCGGGTCGATCCCTGGCTCGTGTGCGACGCGCGCGCGCTGACGAGGCTCCCGCCGATCGTCATGTACCCGATGGCGGGCAGCCCGCTGCGGAGGTCCGGCTCGCCGGAGCGAACGCTCGCGCGGGGCGACGCGTACGCCATCGCCTCGACGTTGGGCATCGCCGCGCCGCCGGTCGCGGCGGGCGCGTCGACCGAGGGTCGATAGCCGCGCGGGCACGGCCGCGGGAGCTGGGAGGGTGAAGGCTCGCGGGGCGACGAGACCCACGCGCGCGCACGAGACCTCGCCCGGATACCGCCCGGGCGGAAACGAACGCCCCCACGCGACCGTCGCGCGCGGCGCCGTCCCCGGCGGCGCGCCCGCTGCGCGCGCGGTGACGGGGGCGCACGCGGCGCACGCAACGCGCGCGATCGCGACGCGGGAGCCCGCACTCCGACGTCGACAATCGCGCGCGCCGATCCAAAGTGCACACGATGACCCGAGCGC
>JAEUKG010000367.1 GCA_016794325.1 Myxococcales bacterium
CCAGATGGGCGCGATGCGCAACATGCGCAAGCAGATGGCGAAGATGGGCGGCATGCCGGGGATGGGGATGCCGGGCATGGGGGGCATGCCGGGCATGCCCGGCATGCCGGGCATGGGCTTCCCGGGCATGGGCGGCTTCCCGGGCATGGGGATGCCGGGCATGGGCGGCGACGGCGAGAGCATGACGAAGATGCCCAAGCTGTCGACGGCCGAGAAGAACGCCAAGAAGGCTCAACGCAAACGAGAGAAGGACGCGCGGAAGAAGAGCCGCCGTTGATGGACGAGACGAGGAGATCGATGAAGACGCGAGCTCTCGCGGTGGTCGCGGTTCTTGCTGGGTGCGCAGTCGCGTGCGTCAGCAGCGGTAAGGGTCTGTCGAACGAGGACAAAGAGCGGCTCAAGCCTTACGTGCTCACCGCCGCGCCCGCCGACATCCCCAACAAGCTCGACATCAACTACGAGAACAAGGTCCACCTCATCGGGACCAAGGTCGAGCCCGAGGTGGGCAAGCCGGGCAGCGACGTGAAGATCACGTTCTACTGGCGGTGCGACGATCTCGTCGAGGAGGGGTGGCAGCTCTTCACCCACGTCCAGCACGAGGGCGCCGACAAGCCCGAGAACCTCGACGGCGTCGGCCCGCTCCGCGAGTTCAAGGGGACGAAGCAGGTGCTCGGGCCCGAGCGCTGGGAGCGTGGCAAGGTCTACGTCGACGAGCAGACCTACCACGTGGCCGACGGCGCGACCGCCCCCGAGATCGTCTTCTACACCGGCATCTGGAAGGGCGACGCGCGCCTCCGCATCATCAGCGGGCCGAACGACGGCGACAACCGCGGCATCGCGGTGCGCCTCAAGACCGGCCTCGCCAAGAAGGCGGAGCCCGCCGCCGAGCGCAAGACCGAGCTGCCGACGCTCACGGTGAACAAGCTCCCGAAGGGCGAGACGATCACCGTCGACGGCAAGGGCGACGACAAGGCGTGGGCTCTCGCCGCGCAGACCGGCGCCTTCATCGACGTCTCGAGCGGCAAGCCCAACACGACGTTCCCGGTCAACGCCGAGGCGAAGCTCCTCTGGGACGACGCCAACATGTACGTCCTCTTCGACGTGAAGGACGCCGACGTGACCGGCTTCTTCACCGACGCGAAGTCGCAGGCGGGGAGCTGGACGACGACCGGGCAGCCCAAGCTGTGGACCAAGGACACCGTCGAGCTGATGATCGATCCCGACGGCGACGGCGACAACAAGGACTACTACGAGCTGCAGATCAACCCGCAGAACAAGGTCTTCCACTCGCAGTTCGACACGAAGAACGCGCCCGCCGGCGGCGACAACGGCCCCTTCGGGCACGAAGACTGGGACCCGAAGCTGAAGAGCGCGGTCGTCGTGCGTGGCACCGTCGACAAGAAGGACGACAAGGACGACGGCTACACCGTCGAGGTCGCGATCCCCTGGACGGCGTTCGCCAAGGGCGCCAAGCAGCTGCCCCCCAAGAGCGGCGACAGCTGGCGCATCAACCTCTACGCGATGCAGGAGAACAGCGGCGTCGCGTGGTCGGCGATCCTCGGCCTCGGCAACTTCCACACCGCGCCGCGCTTCGGCAAGGTGACGTGGATGGACGCCTCGGCGGCGAAGGCGGCCGACGCCGGGCCCGCGACCTCCGCCTCGGCGCCGGCCTCGGCCTCCGCGGCGCCCTCGGCGCCCATCCCCTCGGCGCGCATCCACCGCCCGGCCATCAAGCTCCCGCAGTGACCTGCGGGAGGGCCGAGCTCCCGCAGTGACCTGCGGGAGGGGCAAGCTCCCGCAGTGACCTGCGGGAGGGCCGAGCTCCCGCCTGCCCCTCCTCCCGAAGTGCTTCGATAAGCGTGAAATTCCACGTGTCGCGCGTGGGCGCGCTACCCTTTTCTCATGCGCTTCGCTCCTTCGTGCGGCCTCGCCCTCGTCGTCGCTCTCGCCATGTCGCCGTCGCTCGCGCGGGCCGAAGGGCCCGCCCGCTCCAGCGCGGGCTTCACGCTGCGCAAAGACGAAGCGGGCGGCGCCGCAGGGGCCACCGCGCGGGCGCGCGCCCGCGCCGGCGACTGCAAGGGCGCGCTCACGCACTTCGACGCCGCGATCCAGATCACGATCGATCCGACGCTGCGTCGCGACCGCGGGATCTGCTTCGAGAAGCTCCAGGATCCGTACCCGGCCATCGACGACTACCGCTACTACGTCACCAACCGCCCCGACGCGCCCGACGCCGAGCAGATCCGCGAGCGCCTCGCCCGGCTCGAGGAGCAGACGGGGACGTCCCAGGCCAGCGACAACCGCGGCTCGAAGGTCACGAACGAGAGCTCCACGTCCCGGAGCACGAGCTACGACACCCTCCAGTCCGAGATCCGGAACTCCAACATCGCCGAGGACTCCCCGCTGCGCCGCGGCACCGGCGTCGTCATCGGCGCGTTCGGCGGCCTCCGGAAGTTCATGGGGAAGACCAGCCCCGACGACCTCGGCTACACCGTCGGCGGCACCATCCGCTACTCGGCCTCCGCCAACGCGACGCTGTACCTCGACGCGCAATACGTGGGCATCGGCGAGTCGGGCTCGTCGGGGAAGCAGAGCGGTCCGGGCACCTACTTCGGCTTCGAGCTCCGTCTCCACCTGACGAAATACGCGAGCGACGCGATCCTCCTGGGCGCGGCGCTCGGCTACGAGGGCTACACCGAGAGCAACACGCAGGTCCGCACCCACTACGGCATCGGCCGCGGCCGCTTCGGCTACCGGCACGTCTTCGGGCCGAGCCTCGGCCTGGAGCTGACCGGCGACGGCGCGGGCGCGCTCGCGTTCTTCGACAACCTCCCGGCGGGCGTCGACAAGTCCTCCGAGCTCCGCTTCATGCTCGGCGGCAACCTGGCCCTCGTCGTCGGGTTCTGACGCTCGGCCGGCGGCGTCCACCGCCGACTTTGCCCGCGATCCGTACGAAATCGAACGCGGATCGGCCCCGGCGCATCTATGCTCCGAGCCCGGACGATGGAGGTGCCTTCGCTCGCCGACTGGAGAGGCCGCCAGCGCATCGCGGGGTGGCTGCTCGCGGTCGCCCTCGTCGGGGCGCCGCTCGCCATCGGCGCCCAGCACACCGTGAGCCTGGTCGTGCTCGCGAGCGTCGTCGCCGTCGCCTGCGCCCTCGCGCACTGGGGCGGCCCCGCGCGCGCCCCGAGGCTCGCCGCGCGGGCGCTGGTCGCGACGGCGCTGTTCCTCACCGTGTACACGGGCCTGCAGGCGATCCCGCTGCCGATCTCGGTCGTCCGGATCCTCGCCCCCGAGACCGCGGACGTCTGGCAGCGCGCGCTGACGCCCCTCCACCAGCCGGGCCCGGAGTGGGTGACGCTCTCGCTCGATCCGATCGCCACGCGCATCGAGCTCCTCCGCGGCCTGCTCTACCTCGGCGCGCTCCTCACCGCGCTGCGCATCGCCCACGCGCGCGAGGGGGCGGTCTTCCTCGAGCGCGCCCTCGTGGTCGCGGGCCTCGTCATGGCGGGCGCCGCGCTCGCGCACCCGGCGCTCGGGGCCCAGCGCGTCTTCGGCGCCTACAAGCCCGGCGAGACGTACGCGTACCAGGCCAACCACATCTCGCCGCTCCTCAACGTCAACCACCTCTCGGGGTTCGTGAACGTCGGCTTCTTCGTCGCCGTCGGCGCCGGGCTCGCGCGGCGCGACGGGAGCATGCCCCGCGTCGTGGCGCTCGCGGCCGGGGCGCTGCTCCTCGCCACGAACCTCTGGGCCGGGTCGCGCGGCGGCACCCTCGCGCTCGCGGTGGCGTTCGTCGCCGCGCTGGCGATGGCCCGGGCTGCACGCAAGGCCGAGGGCTCGCGCGCGCTCGCGACCATCGCCGTCGCCGCGGCGGTCATGGGCGGCGTCGCCATGTTCGCGCTCGGCTTCTTCTCCGAGGCGCTCGCGGACCTCGGCAGCCGCGACGTGTCGAAGCTCCAGCTCGCGAAGCACGCCTTCGGCCTCGTCCCGAAATACCCCGTCTTCGGCACCGGCCGCGGGGCGTTCCAGTCGGTGTTCCCGTCGCTCGGCTTCGGCCGCGACAACTGGGTCTTCACCCACCCCGAGAACATCCTCGCCCAGTGGGTCACCGAGTGGGGCCTTCCGGTGGCGCTCCTCGCGTTCGCGGTGGTCGCGTACGCGCTCTCGCCGCGCGCGGTGCTCACGCGCTCGCACGCGCCGGTCGGGCCGTGGGCCGCGCTCGCGGCCGCGCTCGTCCACAACATGGTGGACTTCCACAGCGAGATCCCGGGCGTCGTGCTCTCGCTCGTCGTGTGCGCGGCGCTCGTCACCGCGGGCTCGAGCGCGCGCACCGAGCCTCGCCCCGATCGCGCGACGCTCCTCGTCCCCAAGCTCGCCCTCGGGCTGCCCCTCCTCGTCGGCGCCGTGGGCGCGCTCGCGATCCCCGCCGCGCCCCGCGAGCTCTACGCCGAGCAGCGCCGGTTCCAAGACCACGCGCTCGACCCGGCGATGACGAAGGACCGCTTCCACGAGCTCGTCCGCGAGGCGATGCTCCGCCACCCCGCCGACGCGTATTTCCCCTTCACCGGAGCGCTCCGGGCGACCCTCGCCCGCGACGAGCCGGTGTTGCCCTGGGCTGGCCGCGCGCTCGAGCGGAGCCCCGTCTACGGGCGCGCCCACCTGCTCATCGCCCGCGCCCTCTACCGCGACCGGCCCGCGCAGGCGCGGCTCGAGTACCGCATCGCGTACGCGCAGGAGGTGAACCTGCGCGAGGCGATCGCCCAAGAGGCGCCGCGGCTGGTGTCGGACTACGAGTCGGCGATGGAGCTGGTGCCCGACGGCCCGGTCGGCGTGCCGATGCTCGACACGCTCGCCGCCCGCCTCGCGACCAAGCTCCCCGCGACGAGCGAGCGCCTCGACACCGAGGCCCTCGCCCGCGACGAGAACGCGTCGGGCGCGCTCAAGCGGCGAGCGCGCGCGGCGCTCGTCGATCTCGAGGCGAACGCCCCCTGGTGCGCCGACCGGCGCGCGTGCGCCGACGCCGGCCTCGGCTACGCCAAGCGCGTGCGCGCCGCCGACCCGGAGAACTGCGAGGGGGCGGTGCTCATGGCCGATCTCATGGCGGCGACGGGCGACGCCAAGGGCGCGCTCGACGAGATCGAGCGCGCGCTCGTGTCGGCCAAAGACACGGTGCAGTGCGTGCAAGCGCTCGTCGCGATCGCGGAGCGGAGCGGGCAGCGGGCGCGCGCCGACGCGGCGATGGCGAAGCTCGAGCGCATGGGGTGCACGTCGACCGCGCAGTGCGCCGACAACCTCGCCTTCCTCGCCGAGGTGGAGCTCGGGCGCCACAACGTACGCCACGCGATCTCGCTCTACCTCCGGGCGCACGAGCAGGCCCCCGAGCGCGAGGACTTCCTCGTCGCCGCCGGCGATCTCGCCGAGCAGGCCGAGCTGTGGGGCGAGGCGCTCGACGTGTTCACCAAGCTCGCCGCGCGCCACCCGGCGGAGCCGAAGTGGGCGGAGGCCGTCGCCCGCACGCGCGCCGCGATCCAGGACCGCGCGTTCCGCCCGAAGCTCGTCGACGGCGACGCGGGAGCGCACGACCCGCGGCGCCCCTGAGCGAACCCCCGTCAGCCCGATCCTCCATCGCTCCAGGATGCATCCTCCGTCGGCGGAGGATCGCGCCTCCCCGCGGGTGCGCCGCAGGTTCCGCCGCCAGCTGAACGCTCGTTCGTCGTCGGTCCCGGGCGTGACGATGCGATGCCGAGTAGGAGGCGTCGCATCTTCTCTCCATGCAAAGCACATCGTTCTCGGCGGAGGACGGCGGCGCGCCTACCACGAGGCTCGAGACCTGTACATCACCCTGCCGGTGGGAGTGGCGTTAAAGGGAAAGGAGCGAGCGCGGCGCTGATGCGCGCCGATCCGCGCACTCATTTGTGGGCGTGCGGAGATTGTTGCTCGACGCGCCTTGGCGAGGTGTCACCCTCGGGAGGATGTGCCGGCGCGGATGGCGCGCGGCATCGGGAGGACGAGGCGATGGGGATGCCTTTGCGGGGGATGCGCGGGAAGCGTGCGGCGCGATTTTTTTCGCCGCCGGGTCGATGGCGGCGCTCGCGGCGGGGATCGCGTGCGGCGGAGCGCCCGCCGAAGGCGATGAGTCGGTGGGCGAGGGCGCGTCGGCGCTGACGGCGTCGCTCCATCCCGTCGCGGATACGTACCTCGACGAAGACCGGCGAAACCGCGCCTTCGGCGGTCAGACGACGCTACGGCTTGACGGCGACGACCGCGACCGTGCGCTCGTCCGCTTCGATCTCGCGGGGCTCGCGGGCGCGCGGATCGCGTCGGCGAAGCTGCGCCTCTCGGTGGTCGACGCGCCGCGCGGGTGCCGCGCGAGCGGGCTCCGGCTCGGCGCGTTTCGGATGCGGCGGGGGTGGACCGAGAGCGGGGCGACGTTCGCGTGCCCGAACGACGCCCTACCGGGGAACGGC
>JAEUKG010000372.1 GCA_016794325.1 Myxococcales bacterium
GGCGCGGGGGGAGCGCCGCCGGTCGCGCGATCGACGAGCGCGCGCGCGCGCGCCTTCAGCTCGGCGTCCGCGTGGGGCGCGTCGATCAAGTCGCGCGCGTAGGGGAGGGCGCGCCGCAGATCACCGGCCTTCGCCCACGCCTCCGCGGCGAGCAGCTCGAGCTCGCCGAACGCGCTCATCCCCATCGCCATCGACGACGCGCGCTCCGCGAGGAGGACCACGGGCTCGGCGCCCGTGAGGAGCGAGAGCCGCGTTCGGAGGTAGGTGGTCCCGGGGCCGCGGCCGCGGCCGCGCTCGAAGGCGTCGAGCCGCTCGAGGGCGCCGGTGGTGTCGCCGTCGGCGAGCTGGAGCTCGAGCTCCCAGAGCTCGGCGTCGGCGAGCGGGCCCTTCGCGGGCATCGGGCGGTTTCCGACCGCGCGCGCGAGCGCGAGCCACCGCTCGTGCGCGGCGTCGTCGGTGGCGTCTTTGGCGCGTTGCTCGAGGAGCGAGATGAGCTCGAGGCGACCGAGGGGGCGCGCCTTCGCGGCGCCAGGATCGCGGGCGAGCTCGCGCAGCGCCTCCGGCAGCTCGAGCACGGGCTCGAGGTTGACGCGTTTGTGCGTGCGGACGCCGGGCCGACGCTCCGCGGTGAACGGCGCGGTGAGGAGCTCCACCGGGGCGTCCTCGGGCATCTCGGCGAGGAGCGCGACCAAGAAGAGCGCCTGCAGCGACGTCGGCGCGGCGCCGAAGCCGAGATCGGACGCGAGCGCGTGGAGGTCGAGGAAGGTCCCCTCGTAGCGGTGATGCTCGGCGTCGTAGGTGAGCCCCTCGAAGAGCTCGGCGGGGCCGAGGAGGCGCGCGACCCGCTGCACCGGCGCGCCGCGGGCGTACGCCTCCGACACCGCGGGGTGCATCGCGGTCGCGGCCGCGCGCGCGAGGTCGACGGTGACGCCGGCCGCTTCGAGGCGGAGCCGCGCGCGGGTGACGGTGGTGAGGTACGAGTGCTCGCGCACCGTGCCCGGCGCCGACGCGCGGAGCTCGATGTCACCCGCCTCGAAGAGCGCGTACTCCGCGTCGGGCACCCCTTGGGAGCGCACGACCACGCGACCGCCGATGGACAGGGTGCACTCAGCCACGGGCGTATTAAAGCCCGTCCGCGCGGCGAGAGTACGAATTTCCGGCACATGTCGCGGGCCAAGCCCTCCTCAGGGCTCTTCAGTAAGCGGTTCCCATTTGGCGCAAACCGGCCTATTTTGCGCCCATGAACCTCCGCCGCCTGGCTCTGGTCGTCGTGTTCCCGTCGCTCCTCGTGTGGCAAGCCGCAGCGTGTGGCGGAAAGCCCCAGCCGAAGCCGCCCGAGACCACCGAGCCGGTGGACGCAGGCGTGGAGGACGCGGCGCCCCCGGAGCCGCCGAAGCCGAAGTCGCTGTTCGAGCGCCTCGGCGGCAAGGACGCGATCGCCAAGGTCGTCGACTCGTTCGTCAAGAACGTCGCCGCCGACCCGCGCGTCAACAAGCGCTTCAAGGACCTCAAGGGCCCGAAGCTGGAGAAGTTCAAGGCGCACCTCGTCGACCAGATCTGCGAGGCCTCCGGCGGCGACTGCAAGTACACCGGCAAGACGATGAAGGAGGTCCACAAGACCATGAAGATCACCGAGGCCGACTGGAACGCGGTCGTCGAGGATCTCAAGGCGGCCCTCGACGAGAACAAGGTCGGCGAGCAAGAGCGCGGCGACCTCTTCGCCGCGATCGCGGGCATGAAGGAAGACATCGTCGATCCGGCGACGGTCAAGAAGCCGAAGTGAAGGACGCGCCCGACGCGATCCTGCGGGGGGAGCAGGCGGCGTACCTCGACACGACGCTGGCGGCGCGGGACCCGCTCCTCACGGAGATGGAGGCCTACGCCGCCGCCCACGACCACCCGATCAGCGATCCGGAGGTGGCGGCGCTCCTGTCGGCGGTGGTCGCGATGCGGCGCCCGTCGCTCGTCGTGGAGGTCGGGACGAACATCGGCTACGGCGCGATCGTGCTCGGTCGCGCCGCGCCCGCCTCGGCGCGGGTGGTCACGGTGGAGAAGAACCCGGCGACGGCCGACGTCGCGCGCGCCTTCGTCGCGCGCGCGGGTCTCGCGGCGAAGGTGGAGGTCGTCACGGACGACGCGCTCGGATTCCTCGCCGCCCTCGCGGGCCCGGTGGACCTCGCCTATCTCGACTGCATCAAAGAGGACTACCCGCGGTACCTCGAGCTCCTCGGTCCGAAGCTCTCGCCGGGGGCGGTCGTGCTCGCCGACAACGTGCTCTGGAAGGGCCTCGTGGCCAAGCCCGACGCCGAGGTGCCCGACAAGGAGCTGCCCCGCGTCGCCGGGCTCCGCGAGTTCAACCGCCGCATCACTTCTGCGCCCTACGCCGGCGTGATCCTCCCGATCGGCGACGGCGTGGCCCTCGCCACCCGAAGCTGATCGGGGCTCGAGGCGCGCGCGCGCCGGCGCCCGCGCGGGGCCCGCGGCGCCGCGCGCTCGCGTCGCACGGCGTCAGCCGGCTTGCGCCGCCGCCACGCCCTCGGCGGCCTGCTCGCCCGAAGCGGCGGGCGCCTCTTCGACCGCGCGCTTGTAGCCGCACTCCTTGTTGGCGCACATGATCATCGGCTTGGCCTTGCTCCCGCCCTGCACCACGAACGGCGCGTTGCACGCCGGGCAAGGCTCGGGGATCGGCTTCTGCCAGAGCTTGAAGTCGCACTTGATCGCTTCGGCCGCGTAGTTCGAGCAGCCGTAGAAGGTCTTGCCGCCCTTCTTCTTCGGCTTCACCTCGATGATGTCGCCGTTCGTGCACTTCGGGCACTTCACCCCGAGCGGGACCGGCCGCGCGTTCTTGCAGGTGGGGTAGCCGGTGCACGACAAGAACTCGCCGTAGCGGCCGGAGCGGATGCTCATCGGCTTGCCGCACTTGTCGCACATGATGTCGGTCTCGCGCGGCGGCGGCGCGCCGTTGCCGTCGGGCCCGAGATCGCGCGTGTTCTTGCACTTCGGGTAGTTCGAGCAGCCGAGGAAGAACCCGTTCTTCGACCACCGCTTCGACATCTCGCCCGGCGGCAGCGCGCGGAGCTTCTCGTCGGAGCCGCTCGGCCCGCACGCCGTGCAGATCTCGCCCGTCGGCTCCGGCGGCGGGTTCCAGCGCTGGCCCTTCTGCACGCTCGCGAGCTGCGACTGGAAGCGCTCGTAGAAGCGGCCGAGGAGCGTGAGGCGGTCCTCCTTGCCGTTCTCCACCTCGTCGAGCTGCTGCTCCATGCTCGACGTGAACATCGGATCCATGAAGTCGAGCTTGCTGCCGACGAGCCCGTCGACCACGAACTTGCCGAGCAGCGTGGGCTTGAAGCGCGCGTCGAGCTTCTCGACGTAGTCGCGCGCCTGCACCTTGCTGATGATCTCGGCGTAGGTCGACGGCCGGCCGATGCCGCGCTCTTCGAGCTCGCGCACGAGCGAGCCTTCGTTGTAGCGCGGCGGCGGCTGGGTGAACTTCTGCTCCGCGACGACCCCAGGCGGCGCCGACAGCGCGAGCGCCTCGCCCTCGAAGAGCTCGGGGAGCGTCGTCTCCTCGTCGTCCTTGTCCGACGAGGTCTTCTCCGACTCCTCGCCCGCGAGCTCGCCCTTCTCGGACACGCCGTACGCCTCGAGCCAGCCGGCGTATTTGAGGGTGCGTCCGCCGGCGCGCAGCGTGTACGTCGCCGCCGTGGCCTTGCCCTCGATCTCCACCGACGTCTGGTCGTAGAGCGCGTCCTTCATCTGGCTCGCGATGAAGCGATCCCAGATGAGCTTGTAGACCTTGAACTGGTCGTCCTTCAGGTGCTTGCGGACGACGTCGGGCGCGAGATCCATCGACGTCGGGCGGATGGCCTCGTGCGCGTCCTGCGCGTTCTTCTTGGACTTGTAGACGTTCGGCTGCGCGGGGACGCTCGCCTTGCCGTACGTCTCGGCGATGTAGTCGCGCGTCGTGCCCTGGAACTCGGGGGACACGCGCGTGGAGTCGGTACGCATGTAGGTGATGAGACCCACCGGGCCGCCGTCTTTGCCGAGGTCGACGCCCTCGTACAACCCCTGCGCGATCTGCATCGTCCGCTTCGCGCCGAACGACAGCCGGTTCACCGCGTCCTGCTGGAGCTTGCTCGTCGTGTAGGGCGCGGGCGGCTTGCGCTTGCGCTCCGAGGTCGTCAGCTTCGCGACCTTGTACGTCGCACCGTCCAGGTGCCCTCGCACCTCGGCCGCGGTCACGCCGTCCTTCACCTCGAGCTTCTGCTTGTCGCGCTGGGTGAGGCGCGCGAAGAAGGCCGTGCGCTTCTTGCCACCCCGGGCCTCGGTCGGCGCCACTTGCGCGCCGAGGTTCCAATACTCCTCGGGAACGAACGCCTCGATCTCCCGCTCGCGGTCGACGATGAGGCGCAGGGCGACGCTCTGGACGCGGCCCGCCGAGAGCCCGAAGGCGAGCTTGGACCAGACGAGCTTGGAGACGTCGTAGCCCACGATCCGATCGAGGACGCGCCGCGCGCGCTGGGCGTCGTAGAGGTTCTTGTTGAGCGCGCGGGGGTGCTCGACGCCCTTCTGCACGCCGTTCTTCGTGATCTCGTGGAACTCGACGCGCTTGGCGCGCGCGGGGTTCGGCGTCAGCTCCTCGGCGAGGTGCCACGCGATCGCTTCGCCCTCGCGGTCGGGGTCGGTCGCGAGCAGGACGTCGCTCGCCTCGTTCGCCGCGCCCTTCAGCTCGGCGAGGACCTTCTCCTTGCCGGGGACGATCTCGTAGGTCTCGGTGAAGCCGTTGGGGATGTCGATGCCGAGCTTCTTCGGCAGGTCCTTGATGTGACCCTTGGACGCGAGGACCTCGTAGCCCGAGCCGAGGTACTTCTTGATGGTCTTGGCCTTGGCCGGTGACTCGACGACGACGAGGGTCTTACCCATTGCAACCACCACCCCACGAATCTCAAAGAATTCCGGGTGTTTGGCGCTAATAACGGCGCCGATAATGTCCCGGAGGGGCTTCTACTACTACGTCGTCCAAGGCGAGCGTCAAGAGCTCACTCAATGTGTGTGGAAGTGGGAGGTTGCTCGCTTCCGCAATCTTTTCGATGTGTTGAGGCTCGTACGACAAATGCGCGAGGACGCCGGTGGCGGGCGCCAGAGGGGGCGGGGGCAGCGCGAGGAGAGGCCCCGCCGCAGGCGGACCGCTCCGCGCGCGCGTGGCGCGCCGTGGCCGAGCAGGAGACGCGGGCCGCGGGGAGAGCGCCCCGGACGCCGCGGCCTCGAGGGCGTGGTCGAAGGAGCGGAGCACCTGGGCGGCGCCCTCGGCGAGAAGCTCCAGGCAGCCGGCGTGGGCGGCCTCACCCGGCCACCCGCACACGGTGAGGACCGGGATACCGAGCCGGTGCGCGGCGCGCCCGGCGGAGAGCGCCCCCGACCGCGGCGCCGCCGCCTGCACGACCACGAGGGCGTCGGAGAGGGTCGCCAGCACCTCGTTGCGCTCGTGGAACGTGTGGAGGAGGGGCGTCGCGCCCGGCGCGAGGGTCCACACCACGCCCCCGGCGCTGGCCTCCACCCGCGCGAAGAGGCCCTCGTGGCTCGGCGGAGTGACCGAGCCAGGGCCGGTGGGCGCGACGAGCCACGTCTTGCCGCCGACCTCGAGCGCCCCCTCGTGCGCCGCGGCGTCGATGCCGAGAGCGCCGCCCGAGACCACGATCGCGCCGCGCCCCGCGAGGTGGGCGGCGAGGCGCCGAGCGAAGGCGGCGCCGGCCGCGCTCGCGGAGCGCGAGCCCACGATCGCGACGCGGAGGTCCCGCGTCGCCAGATCGCAGCTCGTCGTCAGCGGATCCGGGGCGTTCGAGAGCCGGCGGACACGGGAGGGATAGTCGGGGTCGGCGAGGGTGTAGGTTCGGCGCTCCACATCGGCGCATCGGCCGCCGGCGCCGAGCCGTTCACTTGTTCTTCGCGAACACCTGCACCGCGAACGCGCCCTGGCCCGACTTCGCGTAGATGTCGACCTTGTAGGGCACCGCCACCGGGAGCATCGGGCACATCGGGTTCGGCGCCTTGCCGATGACCGCGGTGTTCCCCTGCATGCCGTCCTGGCCGGCGAGCATCGTGTAGAACGGCGGCGCGAGCAGGTTGAGATCGAGGTCGACGATCTGCCCCTGGGGCGAGAAGCCGATGATCGTGTAGCAGCGCCCCGGCGCCATGTTGATGAGGAACTGGCTGTGCCCGCCGGCGGCGAGCGTGCCCTTGGCGATCTGCCCCTCGGGCATCATCCCGGCGGCCCACTGGGGGGCGAGCTTCTGCAGGCCGGTCTCGGCGGGATCGCCCGCCTGGGCGCCCGGCGGCTGCATGAACGCCTGGCCCGCCGAGGCGGCGGCCGCGAGCAGGGCCGCGAGCTGCTGCGGGTCCTGGGTGAAGACCGGCGCGAGCGGGGGCGCCGACGAGCTCCCCGCGGGGGGGGCGCTCGAGGCGTAGGTGGGGGGCGCCGACGACGAGGCCGGAGCGGACGACGACGACGAGCCCCCGACCGAGGCGCTCGCGCTGGCGGCCGGCTTCTTCTCGCCGCAGGCCACGGGCAGCGCGCCGAGGGCGCAGGTGACGAGGAGCAGCACGTGGGAGCGTCGAAGAATCATGGGGATGGCCTCCGGGCGCACAATGCCACGCCAGGACGGTTTCGCGCAACCTCGGGCGCCCGCCGGCCGATGGGGCGACGATGCCCCGCCTCCTCCCGCCCGTCGTCGCCTTCGCCCTCGCCGTCGTCACCACCTTCGCGGCGCTCGCCCTCGCGGCGCCCGCGAGGGCGTCGGCCCAGGAGCTGACCCCGGAGCTCGCGTCGGCGGGTCGGCGGCGCGAGGCCGAGCTCGAGCTCGCCGACGTCGTCACCGCGCTCCCGGACGACAAGCGCCACGCCCTCCGCGGGGTCTACGCCGCGTTCGACGCCACCCCGAC
>JAEUKG010000390.1 GCA_016794325.1 Myxococcales bacterium
AGGTCGGGCGCGAGCGGGCGCGCCGGGACGTCCGCGAGGCGGGCGAGCGCGCCCGACGCGCGGAGCTCGACGACGCGGACCACGAGCTCGGAGCCGGGGTCGTCGCGGTCCTCGTAGGCGACGAGGTGCACCCGCCGCCGACCGAGGGAGACCGAATACCCCGCCCCCGAGACGCGCGGCCACGCCGCCGGGACCGCGGCCGCGCGCGGCCGCGCGTGGACGACGTAGACGCGACGCACGCGCCGGTAGGCCGCCCACCCGACGACCGTGTCTACTTAGGTTGGGTACACGCGGCCGTCGAGGCGCACCGACGTCGGCGCCAAGGCGCGGGCGACCTCGGTGCGAGGAGGCCGGCCCCCCGCCTCGGCGTCGAGCCGGTCGAGCGCGCCGCCGTGGAGGCGCTCGAAGGCCCGGAAGGCGCGCTCGATCGGGTGCACGGTCAGGGCGTGAAGTTGTTCGTGATCTCGCACTCCCCGTCGGCGTTCAGGTGCCCGCCGGACGCTGCGGAGTACGCGAGGAACGCGGCGAAGCTGTTCGCCTTCGAGAAGCTCGTCCCGTTGGCGTCGAACTTCATCTGACCGGCGGGCGCCGAGTAGTCCTTCACCAGGCTGCGCCACGGCAGGGGCTCGCCGGCCTTGGTCTTGAAGCCGGTGACGTCGACGGCGGCGAGGTCCTCGATCGTCACCACCCCGGGGGTCGCCGGGGTCCCGTACGTCGACGAGCTCGCGGCGATGGCGTCGAAGTGGAGCGGCGTCCCCTCGACGTTCAGCTTGTCCCAGAACGCGTGGTCGGTGTGGATGGTGATCTGCACCGTCGTCGTCTTGTTGGCGGTCGCCTGCACGCCGCGCGGGAACTCGTCGCCCGCCTTCTGGAGGTCGGTGTTGCGGCAGTTCGCGTACGTGGCGGGGTTCTTGAAGCCCAGCTTGAACTTCACCTCCTTCGGGATCTTGGCGAAGACGTTCACGCCGGCGTCGTCGTCCACCGGCGGCCCCTTGTAGGTCGCGGTGCCGGAGTAGATCGTCGACCAGCCCTTGGCCTTGGCCTCCTCGTAGAGCGCCTTGCCGGCGGCGTCGAGGTTGACGAGCTTCGCGTTCGCGGCCGCGGAGACGAGGTCGTAGCTGAAGGCGTAGCGGGTCGCCGGGTCGAACGCGGCCCCGCTGGACTGCTTCTCGAGGGTCGCGATCGCCACCGTCTTCTCGTCGGGGGAGCCGCTCTTGCCGACCACGTCGCCGCCGATCGCGACGTCGACCGCGAAGGGCCCGTCCACCGACGCGACGACCGGCCCCACGTTCTTGGGGTTCGCCTCGTCCTTGTCGGGATCCGCGTTCACCCGGATCTTGTCGACGGTGACGATGACGTGGTCGAACTTGATGGCCCAGCCGTCGACGAACGCCGGCGGGTCGCCCTCGGCGAGCGAGTCCTTGGTCCAGTCGTAGCCGTTCACCGCGAGGTCCTCGCCGGAGACGGTGACGACGAAGCCCCCCTTCGCCTCCGGACCGCCGCTCGACGACGACGACGACGAGGCCTCGGGTCCGGCGTCGGCGCCGGGGGGGTTGGTCTTGGGGTCGTCGCTGCTGCACGCGGCGAACGCGCCGGCCACCCCGAGGGCGGCGGCGACGGCGAGGGAACGGACTGCCTTGGACATTGCGATTCTCCTGTTTCTTGACTGCAATTGCGACTCGTTCGCCGGACGCGCGCGCGGCGCGGGCGGCGGACACGGCTCAGGGGTCGACCCAGCGGACGGCGTAGGTCCCGTTCGCCTCGCGCAGCCCCTGGTAGAGGTTCTGCATCACCTGGTCGGTGGTGAACTTCCCGGTCTTGGACTGGACGAGGATCTTCGTCCCGTCCTTGTCGGAGGGGTTCGAGGCGAGGTTGTCGAAGTCGGCGCCTCGGAAGAGGCGCTTCACGTCGAAGGTGATCTCGAGGTGGCCGCCCTCCCGCGGGTAGAACGACGACGCGATGCCGCGCACCCGGCGGATCTCCGCGATCGACTGCGCCCCCCGCGAGCCCGAGGAGGCCGACCGCTGCCACGCGTCGTCGAGGATCAGCTTCCCGCGGAACCGGACGGCGCGATCGCCCCTCCTCGCCGCGCCGGCGACGTCGAGGGCCACCGTGTCGATCTTCGTCGTGTCGGGCGAGACGCCCGGCTCCGGGTAGAACCAGACCTCGGCGGTGCGCACCTGCTCCTGGGTGATCGCCCCGACCACGGGGAACGGCACGAGGCTCGGCGAGAGGGCGTCGAAGCGCACCTGGGCGAGCACCTCGCCGACGACGCGCCCGGACGAGAGGTGGGACTCGCCGTGGGCCCACGCGGTCTTCACGAAGAGCTCGCGGAGGCTCTGGGCGCCCAGCGGCGCGACGACGTTCAGGTAGATGGGCCCGAGGGTGACGTCGGCGCGCTCGAGGGTGACGTCCCAGCCGACCTCGTTGGTGAAGCGGAGCGGGCCCGAGCCCTCGCGAGGCGCGCCGCCGGCGCGCGCCTCGAAGGCGAAGCGCGGCGACCCCGTCGATCCCACGCACGCGGCGCCGACGCCGACGCCGGCGACCACGGCGAGCGCGACCGCGACCCTGCGCAGAGGGTTCATCTCGGCTTCTCCTCTCCCCCGAACGTGAGCGTGAGGCTCGCGTACACGGCGCGGGGCTCGCCCGCGGTGAAGTGGCGCGCCGCCACCTGCGTCGGGTACGGCTGGCTCCGGAAGTCGCTCGTGTAGTTGTATTCGCCGAGGCGGTAGCGACGCCCGAGGAGGTTCGTCGTGACGAGGCCGACCGCCACCTGCCGCCACTTCACCGAGGCGCCGAGGTCGAGGAGCACGTTCGCGTCGGACCGCTCGTCGAGGGGGAGCGGCCGCGGCCCGACGTACGACAGGCCCGAGCCGAGGGAGCCCTCGAGCGCGCGGCCGCGGATCGCGATCGGCAGCTCGCCGAAGAGCACCCCGTCGACGCGGGCGACGGTGGACGGGGCGTACGGGATCACCAGCCGCGTGTCGTCGAACACGGCGCGGACGAAGGTGAGGTTCGCGGCGACGTCGAAGAACGCGCCCGTGGCCCGCGCGTTGCCCGCCCAGCCGGTCCGCGTCGTCCCGTCGGCGAGCGTGTTGCGGCCTTCGGTCTGGTTGAAGAAGAGATCCTTGTCGACCTCGGTGCGGAAGAACACGGACTTGGCCTGGACGTCCACCCTCGAGAACCGGCGGACGTAGGCGACGCCCGCCTCCATCGCGTCGACCTCCGCGAACGGCGTCTTCAGGTCCTGGTTCACGTATTGCGGGTCGAGGCTCCGGGCGCCCTTGCCGTAGCTCGCGCTGAGCGACATCCCCGCCCACGATCCCAGGAGCACGGTCGCGCGGGGCTGGAGCAGCGTGGCCGAGGTCGCCGCGGTCTGATCGGCGCTGCGGTAGCCGAGGCGATCGGATCGGAAGCACTCGGTGTCGACCGGATCGCCGCCGAAGGAGCTCTGGGACGTGAGGGCGCAGCGGTCGGTGACCCGGTAGTGGAAGAGATCGCCGCGCACGCCGCCGCGCAGGGTGACGAAGGGCAGCGGGTGGAGGCTGGCGTCGGCGTAGACGCCGAGGTTCGCGAGCCCCGACTCGAGATCGAGCTCGGTGCGGTAGGGCACGTTGGTGCCGACGCGGTCGCGCTGTTGGACGCCGGTCACGCGGTCGTAGCGCGCGAAGTACGCGAGCTCGAGAGACTGCTCGCGGCCCGCGATCGTCAGCGAGTCGCGCGCGCTGCCCCGGCCCCCGAAGGTGATCTGCTCGGAGCGTTGGTCGACGAGATCGCCGCGCTGGCCGTGGACCGACTGCCACGTCCGTTGCGGGTCCTCGAGGAAGCCGGTGAAGTTCTGGCGCAGCCGGAAGTCCCGGAAGCCGAGGAACACGGACTGCGACGCGCGCGCGCCGCCCACCTTGCCTTGCACCGTCCCCGCGACGGTGTGGCGGCTCGAGTCGCCGCCTTGCGTGGTGTCGTAGGTGCCGTAGAAGTCCTTGCGCCCCGCGTCCACGTCGTCCCTGCGGAGCACGCCCGCCTGCGAGTAGTGCGTCGCATACGACGTCGCCACCACGCGGAACGATCCCGTCTCGCCGAGCGTCCCCTCGTAGCCGCCCATCGCCGTCGCGCGCTCGGCGGCGCGGTTCTCGCCGAAGCCGTCGGTCGAGAAGAGCTCGGCGCCCCCGAACGTGCGCTCCCCCTGCCCCGCGGGCCGGTAGAGCAAGAGGAGCCGCTTGGTCCCGAAGGAGCCCACGCGCCCCTGGATCGAGAGGCCCGGGCGATCGAGGCCGAGCTCGTAGAGCGCCGAGCCCGCGACCGCGAAGTTCCCCTGCTGGGGCGCGAACGGCCCCTCGATCACGCGCAGCCGGGTGACGAGCTCGGGGATCACGAAGTGGGTGTCGGCGACGCCGTTGCCGTGGGGGTTGCCGACCTCGTTGACGGGCATGCCGTCGAGCGTGAACTCGATGTCCTGCCCCTCGCGCGCGTCGAACCCCCGCAAGAAGATCTGGTACGGATGCCCGACGCCGCCCTCGTTGGTGAGCAGCACCCCGGGCGCGAGGCGGAGCAGGCTCGCCGAGTCCATCCTCGGGACCCCCGCGAGCTTGCCGACCGGGACGTCGTAGTCGCCGGCGCCACGGCTCGGCACGTGCGAGCGGCCGAGCACGCGCACCTCCGCGACCTCCGCCTCCGGGGCCGCCGGCTCCGGCGTCGCAGCGGGGGCCGCGACGCGCCCGGCGATCGCGGGGGCGAGCACCGCGTCGTCGGGCGGGGGCGGCGCGAAGTGGAACGGCACCCGGATGCGCGCGGCGACGGGGCGGCCGCCGCGCGTCGCGGGCTCGAAGGTCCAGAGCCGCATCGCCGCCACCGCGGCGTCGTCGAACGGCTTGCCGCCCGACTCGGCGACGTCGACCCCGGCGACGTGCCCGCGCTCGTCGACGGTGACGACGAGGACGACGTTCGCGTCCTGGCGCGCGGCGAGCGCCGCGGGCGGGTACACCGCCTCGTGATGGTGCACCACCACCGGCGCGACGACCCCGCCTTGCGCCGCCGCGCTCCCCGCGAGGAGGCAGGCGGCGAGCGCGAGCGCGAGCGCGAAGCGCAGTCTCACCGAGCGGCGCTCCTCGGTCGCCGGCGGCCCGCGCCCGACGCCGCGCGCGCTCCTCCCCCGAAGAGCCTCGCGAGGAGCGCCTCCCGAACGAAGCGCGACGGATCCGGGAGCGCCTCGAGCACCGCCGCCATCGCCGGATCGGTGCGGAACGAGACGACGACGGACTCGGACCGGGGCGAGCGGGACTTCTTCGGGGCGGGCGGCACCGGGGTCCTATCCCATTAACGCAACCATGTTGCAAGTAGATCATGACTTCTCTAACATCACCGACGCGATGACGACCTCCTCCCCGAGCGCCCCCCTGTCGCGTCCGCACGTCCACGCCGCCCACCCCCACGCGCACGCCCCGCGCGGCGACGGCGGGCACCACCACCACGCCTGCGACTGCGCGCATCACCGCGCCGCGCGACCGGGCGCTCGCCGCGCCGGGGCGCTCTCGTGGGCTCTGCCGATCCTCGCGTGCGCGGTGTGCCCCTCGTGCATCACCACCTACGCCAAGGTCCTCTCCGGCCTCGGCCTCGGCTTCGCGCTGACGGAGGCCGAGCACGTCGCGCTCCTCGTCGTGTGCGTGGCCGTGTCGCTCGGCGCCGCCGTCCGCGACCTCACGCGGGACCGGCGCGCGGGCCCCTTCGCCGCGACCGCCGGCGGCTGCGCGGCGCTCGTCGCGTCCCACCTCGCCGAGCCCCACGCCCCGGCGTGGCTCCCCTGGGTCGGCGCCGCGCTCCTCTTGGTCGGCGGCGCGTGGGGGCACTGGGGCCGCCGCCTCGCCCGAGCCCGGGCGGGTGCGCCCGCGTGACCGCCGAGCTCGCCACCACCGTCGGCCTCGGCCTCGCCCTCGGCCTGCGCCACGCGACCGACCCCGACCACGTCGTCGCGATGGGGACGATCGTCACGCGCGACGCGCGGATCGGCCGCGCGATGCGGGCGGGGCTCGTGTGGGGCGTCGGCCACACCACCACCGTCGTCGCCGTCGGCCTGGCGCTCGTCGTGTTCGGGGTGCGCGTCCCGGAGCGGGTCTCGACCGCGATGGACGTCGCGGTCGCGGTCATGCTCGTCGCGCTCGGCGTGGTCGCGATCGTGGGGCGCACGCCGGCCGCCGGCGCCGCCGTGACCACGTCCGAGCGCGTCGTCCTCTCGCCCGTGCGCCCGCTCCTCGTCGGCGTCGTGCACGGGCTCGCGGGCTCGGCGGCGCTCAGCCTCGTCGCGCTGACGACCATCCCGAGCCGCGCCGGGGCGCTCGCCTACCTCGTCCTCTTCGGGCTCGGCACCGTCGTCGGCATGGTGCTCGTGACGGCCGCGCTCGCCGCCTCGCTGCGCTTCGTGGTCGCGCGGCGCGCGCGGGTCGCGGCGTGGATCGTCCGCGCGTCCGGCGTCGCGAGCGTCGCCGCGGGCGCCCTCGTGCTCGCCCAGCTCGCCTGAGCCGCGCCGCCTTCAGCTGCAGTCGTCGCAGAGGCCCTTCAGCTGGATCGACACCTTGTTCTTGGTGACCGAGCGGGGCGCCTTCGCCTGGCCCTCGACCTTCAGCGAGAGCCCCGGCAGACACGACACGCCGCCGCAGTCCACGCACACGAAATGCGGGTGCTCCTCGGTGTGCTGCGCGCCTCGGGCGCCGCGACGGAGCTCGAACCGCCAGACGTGGTCGCCGAGGTCCGTGCGCGAGAGGATCCCCGCCTCCGCGAGATCGACGAGGATCCGGTAGATCGTCGCCCGGTCGAAGCCCCGGTCGTGGAGCGCGTCGAAGATCTCGGCGTGGCTGTTCGTGCCCCCGTGGGAGTGGAAATACTCGAGGACGGCGAGCCTGGGCGCGGTGCTCCGCAGCCCGGCGCCGCGCAGGAGGCCTTGGAGCTCCTTCACGGTCGGGGCCACCCGCGAGCGCGCCTTCGTGGCGACGTGCCTTGCCGACATGAGCGCATTGTACGCCGCGAGCGGCGGCCCCGGAACGAGAAACGCACCCGAGTTGCATCTCGGGCGGCCCCGGCAGCTCGGCGCGCGGCGGTCGTCAGCGCCGCGCGCGCCTCCAGCAACGCTCGACGACCCGCCAGCCGACGGGCGCGATCGACCCCCCGAGGAGCCCGCGCGCCGGCGGCGGTGAGCTCTCCTCCTCGAGCGCCGCCCGCACCCGCGCGACGACGAGGACGACGAGGACGACGAGGACGACGAGGACGACGAGGACTCTGGCCTCGCGCTGCCGCCCGGTGCTCGCGCTCGGCGCGCGCGCTCGGCCGCGGGCGTCCTCGGGCGATTCCGCGGCCGCCTGGGGCGACTTGGGATAGCTTTCGCGGCATGCCTTGGCTCTCGGGGCACGCCCTCCGCCGCGGCCCGATCGCGGCCCTCGCCTTCGCGGCGACGGCCCTCGCTCCAGGCTGCGCGCGCGGACGCCCGGCGCCGGCCTCCCCCCTCGCGACCGCGAGCCCCGCGGCGTGCGACGGAGCGGCGGAGGTCGACGTCGTCGAGCACGCGGTGGAGCTCTCGGTCGACGTCAGCCCGCCCCGGCTCGAAGGCCGCGGCCGGATCACGATCCGCGCGCGAGCGCCCACCCGCGCCGTGCGCCTCGACACCGCGCGACTCTCGCTCCTGCGCGTCGCGGCGGGCGGGCGCGAGCTCGCCCACGGCCCGGCCGGTCGGGGAGCGTGCGTCGCGCTCGAGCGCGAGCTCGCCGCCGGCGCCGCCGTCGACCTCGACCTCGCGTGGCGCGCCGATGCTCCCGGCGCCGGGGCGTCGCCGTCGTGGCGCGGCGGCGCGACGTGGGCAGGCTACGCGACCCCGAGCTGGATGCCGACCGTGGCGCGAGCGTCGGCGCGAGCGGCTTTGCGGCTCTCGATCGACGCGCCGGCCGACCTCGCCGTCGTCGCGAGCGGCGCCCTCGTCGAGCGCGTCCCCGCGGGCCCGCGCGCGACCCACCGCTTCTCGGTCGAGCCCGCGCCCACCTTCCTCTTCGCGTGGGCGGTCGGCCCATTCTCGACCCGCGAGCGCCGCGTCGACGGCGAGGTGCTCGCGGTCCACGGTCCGCCGGACCTTCCGCTCGATCGCGTCCTCGACGCCACCGAGGTGGCGCGCCGCTTCCTCG
Source organism: Myxococcales bacterium (assembly GCA_016794325.1). Taxonomy (GTDB): domain Bacteria; phylum Myxococcota_A; class Polyangia; order Polyangiales; family Polyangiaceae; genus SXNL01. The sequence continues at coordinate 8,160 of JAEUKG010000390.1, forward strand.
AGCGCCGCCTCGGGGCCCGGCTCCCGGAGGGCCGATACGCTCAGGTCGTCGTGCCCGGCGACGCGGCCCAGGAGGCGGTCTCGCTCGCCCTCGTCGGCGACGAGCACGTGCGCGCGTTCGCGAGCGATCCCCACGAGGACTGGATCTTCGCGCACGAGCTCGCCCACCAGTGGTTCGGCCGCGCCATCCCCTGCGCCGACTTCGCGGATTTCTGGCTCAACGAGGGCTTCGCGACCTACCTCGTCGCCGCGGTGAAGGAGGAGGCGTGGGGCCGGGCCGCCTACGACCGCGAGGTCGCCCTCTGGCGCGCGCGCTCGCAGAAGGTGACGGCGGCGCAGAAGGACGCGCCGCTCGCCCCGCGCCCCGGCGCCGCGCTCCCGCTCGATCCCGAGCCGGCCCCGCGAGGGCTGACGTACGCGCGCGGCGCCCTCGTGCTCCACCGGCTCCGCGCCGAGCTCGGCGACGACGCGTTCTGGCGCGGGCTCGCGCGCTACGTCGCCGATCGGAGCGGCAAGGGCGCGCGCTCGGCCGACCTCCGCCGCGCGCTCGAGGCCGCGACCGGGCGCGACCTCGGCGCGTTCTTCGATCGGTGGGTGTACGCGGCCGCGCCCGACGCCTGAGCGGCCCTCGCCTCGTCACCGCACCGTGGGCGGGCGCTCGAAGGTGCGCGGACCGAACAGGGTGGCCACCTCGTCGTTGCGGACCCACGGCGCCGAGCCCTTGTCGAGGCTGACGGTCTCGGTGAGCTTCCCCTCCTCGTACCGGTACTGCTGGGAGATGCCTCCCCCTCCCCCCGCGATCGACTGCGACGACTTCGCGGTCCTCCGCGAGCTCGCCCGCACCGGCGCGGGGGTGGCCGTGCTCCCGCTCCACGTCGCGGCCGCCGACGTCGCCGAGGGCGCGCTCGTCCGCGTCGTCGGCGGAGTCACCCTCCGCGGGGCGCCGCTCTTCGTCGTCACGCGCCCCGAGCGGCCCTTGCCCCCACGCGTCGCCGCGCTGCGCGATCACCTGCTGCGCGAGATCCCTCCTACCCTCGCCGTGCGCCGCTGAGCGCTCACCCGCTCCCGCCTTCGGGCTTCCCCTCGGCGGGCCCGCGGGCGATGCTCTCCCCATGCTCAC
>JAEUKG010000391.1 GCA_016794325.1 Myxococcales bacterium
TCGGAGATCTTCGCAGCGACGTCCTGGCAGACCGCGCTCTGGCGGTCTCGGCATCCACCCGGCTGCCGGCTCTGGATCCCATCCACATCGTCCGCGGTCTTGCCCGCTGCCAGTCCGAAGCCGGCGCCCACCGCGATGCCCGCGACGGCGCCTGCGGCGAGACCTCCGCCGACGATCCACTTGGTGGTGCTCTTCTCCGGGGGAGGGGGAGGCGGCGGCATGAACGTGTAGGAAGGCGCAGGCGCCTGGGTGCTCGTCGGGGCGGGCGTGGGCGCCGGCGTCGGCGCAAGCGACGGGCGAAGGTCCACGTCTCTGCTCTGGCCTCCCGCGAGCGTCACGTCGGCGGACTGCGCGCCGGCTGCGATCTTGTGCGTGCCGGGGTCGAGGACCAAGGCGTCCGCGAGCGGGGCTCGCCCAGCGGGAGAACCGTCGACGGTGATCTCGGCGCCGTCCTTAGCCAAGACGCGCGCTTGGCCCACCTTGCCGAACAACTCCGGCAGGATCTCGCGCCGCGCCTTCTCCTGAAGCTGAGGATCTGCCTTCGGATGATTGAGGAAAGCGCGAAGGTGCACGAACGCGTCGGCGTGGCGCTTGAGGTCGTTCTCCACGATCGCCAGGTTGAGGAGGACCCCGTGCGCCTGCGGCTCGAGGGCGAGGACCTGGATGTACTTGATGCGCGCCTCGGCGGTCTTGCCCGCTCGGGTGAGGGCGAGGCCCTCCTTGAAGCGGGCCTTCGCTTCTGCCGTCGTCAGCTCTCCGTCTTGGGCGGACGCCACCGAGCTCGCCAAGACGAGCGCGGCGAGGGTTACTGCTCGAACGAGCCACCTCATTTCATGTCCTCCTGAATGAAGTTACCGAAGCGAATCGACGCCGAAGGCGCGGGGTTCGTGGGGTGCGCCGATGGCTCCGCCGAGCTCGACGACGCCGTCGCCCGCGCCGAGGGCGCGACCCGCGGAGCGGCGCCCGAGTGTGGCGGCTGCGCCTGGGACGTCGTGGGAGCCGTGCGCGGCGCGCTCGTGGAGCCGGCGGTGACCGTCGTGGTGCCGGAGCTCGGGGCGGGTGGCTGAGCGCTTGGTGAAGCCGAGGAGGCAGACGCGGTCGCCGATGTCGATGTCGCGGGCGGCAGGGTCGCGTCGGTGGTGCGCTGGCCGAGCGCGACGTAGACGATCGTGAGCCCCAGTCCCATCACCACCGCGGCGCCCGCCAACGCAGCCGCGAGCCTTCGGAGTGGGGAAGGCGCCATCGGCGCTCGGACCAGCACCTCGGTCGGGGAGAGCTCGCGGCGCGACGCCGCCGCAGGGGGAGCGGTGGGCTCGAGGTTCGCGGGGGGGGCGGGTGGCTGCGGCGTCCGCTCGACGATGATGTTGCTCATCGGCTCGGTGCGGTTCGGCGCGCGCGACGACGCGGGGCTCGCCTCCGCGTAGTAGCGCGCGTTCTCGAAGCCGTCGGAGCTCGACTGGTCGGCGCGGATGTCGATGCGCGCTGCCCCGCCGAGGAGCTCGTCGACCAGGGCGTCGGGCGCGCCGCTCGGGTCGGTGTCGTCAGGGCGTTTGGTCACGGCCGCGCCTCCTTCCCCCGACTCTTCCACATCGTCCAGCCCACGAAGGCGGCGATCGCACATCCGACCGACACGAAGAACGCGCTCAGGAGCCAAGGTATCCACGACGGGATACGGCGGCGGCGGGGGCGGCCCGGAGCGCGGCTTCGTGCCTTCGGCGGGGCCGAGCGGACCGGCGCCGCGAGCGGCGTCGTCTTCTCCATCCGCGGGAACGCGGCGGGGCTGGCGGGGGAGGGGCTCGGCGTCACGGCGACGCTCGAGGAGCCGCTCGCCTGCGGGCGCGCCTTCGACCGTTGTGTCATCGGGCCCGCGTTGGGCGGCGTCGCCGGCCGCTCCTCGGCGCCGCTGACCTCTCGGAAGCGGAGCGCCGGGGAGGACTGCGGGCCTGTCTCGACCGTGTCGCTGCGAGGTTTGGCCTTCGGTGCCGGCGCGTCGACCGGGCTCTCTCTCGTGGCGGCGGCTCGGAGCGCGCGCTCGCGGATCTTCGGATCCTCGAGCGTGGCCTCGCGCGGAGGGACGACCGGGGGAGCCGCGTCGGGCTCGGTCACCTCCGCCTTGCGGGTCCTCGGCGCCGAGGGCGGTTCGGTCTGCCCGCTCTTG
>JAEUKG010000458.1 GCA_016794325.1 Myxococcales bacterium
CGCGCCGGCGCGGGCAAGGGCGCGGGCAAGGGCGCGGAGGCCGGCGCGGAGGTGCCCTCGCGGGTCGCCGACGGGCTCGGCCATGTCGCGCAAGCGGCGGCCCGCTTCATGCGCGCGCGCCCGGCCTCGCGGCCGCTCCCGCCGTCGACGGGCGGGCCCGCGACCCGGTCGTGACGGCCCGCGCCCTGTGCTAAGGAGCGGGGTCCTCCCCATGCTCTTTTCCCGGGCCCTCATCCCCACCGTCAAAGAAGCCCCGTCCGACGCCAACAACGTGAGCCACACGCTCCTCGTGCGCGGCGGCTACATCCGCCGGGTCGGCGCCGGCATGTACGACTTCCTCCCGCTCGGCCTGCGCGTCCTCAAGAAGGTCGAGGGCATCGTGCGCGAGGAGATGGACCGCGCCGGCGCCCTCGAGATCCTGATGCCGGCGCTCCTGCCCGCCGACTACTTCAAGGAGTCGGGCCGCTGGGATCGCTTCGGCGACACGCTCTTCCGCGTGACCGATCGCAAGGGCGCCGACCTCCACCTCGGCCCCACCCACGAGGAGATCGTCACCGACATCGCGCGCCGCGAGATCCGGAGCTACCGCGACATGCCGCGGAACCTCTACCAGATCCAGACGAAGTTCCGCGACGAGCCCCGCCCGCGCGGCGGCCTCCTCCGCGGGCGCGAGTTCATGATGAAGGACGCCTACTCCTTCGACGCGACCGAGGAGGGGGCGAAGAAGAGCTACGACGACATGCGTGCAGCGTACATGCGTACGTTCGACCGCATGGGGCTCACCTACCGCCTCGTGGCCGCCGACTCGGGCGCGATGGGCGGCAGCACGAGCGCCGAGTTCCAGATCCTCGCCGACTCCGGCGAGGACGCGATCGTCGCCTGCGACTCGTGCGAATACGCGGCCAACGTCGAGGTGGCGACGGTGAAGGCGCCCCCGGCGGCGGCCTCGGGGGCGGCACCGGCCGCGCTCACCAAGGTCCACACCCCGAAGGCGAAGACGATCGAGGAGATCACCGCCTTCTTGAAGCTGCCCGCCAGCCAGATGCTGAAGAGCCTGCTCTACGTCGCCAAGGACCAGGTGGTCATGGCGGTGGTGCGCGGCGATCACGACGTCAACGAGATCCGCCTCGCGCGCGCCCTCGGCGTCGACGAGGTCTTCCTCGCATCCGACGCCGACGTCACCAAGGCCACCGGCGCCGACGTGGGCTTCGCGGGCCCGGTCGGCTTCAAGGGGCGCCTCCTCGTCGACCGCGCGGCGGCGGCGGTGGAGAACGCGGCGACCGGCGCGAACGCGAGCGACCACCACTACACCGGCGTGTCGCGCGGTCGCGACTACGAGGGCGAGGTCGTCGACATCCGCCTGGCCACCACCGGCGACCTCTGCCCCGCGTGCGACAAGGGCAAGCTCAAGTCGTACCGGGGCATCGAGGGCGGCCACATCTTCATCCTCGGCACGCACTACAGCGCGCAGATGGGCGCGACCTACCTCGACGAGGCGCAGCAGAAGAAGCCGATCGTCATGGGCTGCTACGGCATCGGCGTCTCGCGCCTCGTCGCGACCGCGATCGAGCAGCACCACGACGAGAACGGGATCATGTGGCCGATGTCGCTCGCCCCCTACCACGTCCACATCGTGACCGTCGGGCAGGACGAGGCGGTCATCGGCGCGGCCAAGTCGCTCTACCACGGGCTCTGGTCGGACGGCGTCGAGGTGCTCTGGGACGACCGCGACGAGCGCCCGGGCGTGAAGTTCAAGGACGCGGATCTCCTCGGGATCCCGCTCCGGGTCACCATCGGCGCGAAGTCGCTCGCCGGCGGTCACGTCGAGCTCAAGCCGCGCTCGGAGCGCGATCCGAAGAAGGCGGAGCTCGTGCCGGTGGGCGAGGCGACCGAGCGCGTCGCGCGCATGGTGCACGAGGCGCTCGCGCCGGCGCCCCGCGCCAGCCGCACCTCGGTGCTCCCGGGCTGACCGTGGCGCGCACGCGCGAGCTCCCTCCCGTACCCGAGAACCCCGAGCGCTCGCCGCCGGCGTGGGTGGCGGGCGAGGAGCGCGTCCGCGTCGCGGGCGAGCCGGGCGAGCCCTCGCTCGAGGCGGCGGTGCGCGCGCCCGCGGGCGCCAAGCGCGCGGTGCTCCTCTGCCACCCGCACCCGCTCTACGGCGGGAGCATGCACTCGGCGGTCGTGCTCGCCATCGCCAAGGTCCTCGCCGAGAAGCGCGGCGGCGACGTCGCCCACCTCCGCTTCAACTACCGCGGCGTCGGCGAGAGCGAGGGCGCCTACGGAGAGGGCGTCGGCGAGACTCGCGACGTGCTCGCCGCGCTCGCCGAGCTCCGCCGGCGCGCTCCCGGCGCGCCGATCACCGTGTGCGGCTACTCCTTCGGCACCTGGGTCGGGCTGCGGGCGGCAGCCACGGCGCGCGGCGTCGACCGCGTGATGCTCGTCGCCCCCGCGGTGCGCATCTTCGACTTCATCGAGGAGGACGGGCTCGAGTTCCAGGGGCGCCTCGCGATCTTCGTCGGCGACGACGACGAGTTCTGCGACGTCGCCGAGGCCGAGGCGCTCGGCAAGAAGCTCGGCGCCACGGTGACGGTGGTGCCCGGCGACCACTACTTCATGAAGTCGCGGCGCAAGGTCGCCGAGCAGATCGTTCCGTGGATCGCCCCCTGAGGTAGCGGGTTTTTCGACACGCCCCGCGCTTCTTGGGACGATGCCGTCCATGGACCGCGTCGCCTCGTTCTTCGCCGAAAAGACCCCGCGACGCCTCCTCGCGATCGTCCTCTTCATCGCGCTCGTCTACCTGTTCCGCCACCTCGCGCCGCTCCTCATCTTCTTCGTCGCGTTCGAGCGGTCGTTCGGGTTCTTGCGCGATCAGATCCACAAGCGGACCAAGCTCTCGAAGAAGCTCTCGCTGGTGATCGTGCTCCTCGGGTTCCTCGCGCTCGTCGCGACCGCCATCGGCCTCGGCGTCGGGCGCGCGATCCACGAGTTCGCCCACGCGCACCAGACCTTCCCCGAGCGCATCGCCGCGGTGCGCGAGCACCCCCTCTACGAGCGCGCCAAGGAGCACCTCGGCGACACCGACAAGGTGGTGGAGGGCGCGAAGCACTACGCCGGCAGCGCGATGACCGCGGCCGCGGCGATCGGGCACTTCCTCATCCACGCGCTCGTCGGGCTCATCCTCGCGATCGTGTTCCTGCTCGAAGAGCACGAGATCCGCGGCTTCTACGAGAAGATCTCGCCGCGCTCGCTGCACGGCACCCTGCTCCGCTGGCTCGGCCACGTCGCCGACGCCACCGTGGTGACGCTGCAGCTCCAGCTCATCGTCGCCGCCTGCAACACGCTGATGACCCTGCCGGTCTTGCTCGTGCTCGGCATCCCCCACATCGGGCCCTTGATGTTGCTCATCTTCGTCTCGGCCCTGGTGCCGGTGGTGGGCAACGTGGTCTCGGGTGCGGTGCTGTCGCTGCTCGCCTACCAGGCCAAGGGGTGGTGGGGCGTCGGTGTGTTCCTCGTCCTCACCTTCATCCTCCACAAGATCGAGTCGTACTACCTGAACCCGCGGCTCACCGCGCGGCACGTGCGCCTGCCGGGCTTCTTGCTCATCGTGAGCCTGCTCTTGTGGGAGCACCTCCTCGGCTTCGTCGGCCTCTTCGTCTCCTTTCCGCTCCTCTTCGTCGCTGGCCGCATCCGCGCCGAGCTCCTCGAGGAGGAGGGGAAGCTCGCCGAGACCAAGCTCTCGGCGCTCGCGAAGAAGCCCGAGATCAAGCACGAGGTCGAGAAGAAGACCTGAGCGGGAGCTCCGCGCCTCACCGCTCGAGGTCGAGCTTCCGGAGCGCGGCGAGGACGCGCTCGAGCCCGCGCACGATGGCGTGGGTGCCCTCCTGGCTTCGCGCGACGCGCGCCCGCACGGCCTCGGCCGACGCCCGAACGACGGCCACGCCGCGCGGCGTGGCGGCGACCTGGCCGTCGACGTGGGCGGCGAGGCCGCGGGCGACGAGGCGCGCGATCCGAGCGGGGAGAGCGCGCCGGTCGGCGCGGTGCCTCCGCCGCGCCGTCGTCGGCGCGGGC
>JAEUKG010000468.1 GCA_016794325.1 Myxococcales bacterium
CAACCCCTGCCGAGGTCGAGAGCGCGCACGATACCGCTCCCGCCAACGCGGACTAACCGCTCTCAACGAAACCGAGGGAATTCCAACAACGCCCCCCCCAACCCCCCAGCCCCAAGCCCCCAGCCGACGCCGCCCGCAAAGGCGGCGCCCGCGCCTCAGAGCACCCTGACCTTGTGCGTCCCCACGTCCGTGACGAACTTGTGCCGCGCCGTGACGCCCGTGTACGTCGCCTTCGTCGGATCGCCGACCTCGACGAACTGCACCTCCGCCTTCGCGGCGTCGATCGCGACGAGGGCGAAGCCGTAGGCGTTGGTGTCGGCGTACTTGAGGTGAGGGTTCGTGTCCTTGAGCGCCTGGTCGGCGCCGTTCGTCCACGCGTCGATCACCGGGCGGAGCGGCGAGTCGGGGGCCACGAACTTCTCCATCAGCGCCTTGAGGGACGCCGACGAGATGCCGGCGGTGACGTACTCGACGCCGATCGGCTTGGCGGTGGGCTTGGAGAAGTCGACGTGGAGCTCGGCGGCGTAGAACGAGTGGATGTCGCCGGTGCACACGAGCAGGTTCTGGACGCCGGCCTTCGACAGCGCGTCGAGGATCTCGGTGCGCTCGGTGCGGAAGCCGTCCCACTGGTCGACGTTGACGTACACCGTGTAGTTGATGGCCGCGGGGATGCCCGGCAGCTTGCCGAGCTCGAGCGCCATCTCGTAGACCTGGACCTCGTTGCCCCACACCTTCCAGGTCGCGTTCGACTTCTTCACCGCGTCGAGGAACCACTCCTTCTGCTCCTTGCCGAGGAGCGACGGCTTGAAGCTCGCCTCCTTGGGGTCGAAGCCCGACTTGCGGACGAAGTAGCGGGAGCCGATGCTCGAGTTGTCGGAGAACTTCCCCACCGACAGATCGGCGGGCCCCTCGGGGATGAGGTGATCGGCGCGGTACATGCGCTGATCGGTCATGAAGAGCTCGACGTGTTTGCCCCAGCGGAGGGTGCGGTAGATCTTGATGTCGAACGGGAAGCCGACGTTCGGCTTGTATACTGCATCGATCGGCTGGAACTCGAAGAAGGCGCGGTTGGCCGACGCGCGGCGCGCCGTGTTCTTCTCGTCGGTGAAGCCCTTGGTGACAGGGTCGAGCTCGTCGAACGACGTCGAGTGATCCTGCCAGCAGTCGTCGGCGAACTCGTGGTCGTCCCAGGTGACGATGAAGGGGTAGAGCCGGTGGACCTCGCGTAGGAGCGGGTCCTTCCGGTACTCCTTGTAGACGGTGCGGTAGTCGGCCAGCGTGCCCGCCGCGATGCGCGACTTGTCTTGCTTGGGCGAGGTGTCGATGCCGTTCGGGAGCTTGATCGAGCGCTCGGTGCCGCCCGACTGGAAGCGCTCGTCGTTGACCGACTCGTAGATGTAGTCGCCGAGGAAGAGGACGAAATCGAGGTCGAGCTTCTCGTCGAGGAGCGCCTGCCACGAGTGCCAGTAGCGCCCGATCATGTCCTGGCAGGCGCACATCGCGTACTTCACCGGGACGTCGGCGGAGGGGTCGGGCGCGGTCTTGGTGCGGCCGACGAGGGTGGTCGTGCCCTGGACCTCGAAGCGGTAGTGGTAGCGCCGGTTGGGCTCGAGGCCGGTGGGCACGAGGCGCAGGGTGTGATCGCCCGAGGCGAGCGCCTTGGCGGTGCCGCGCGCGACGACGTCGGTGAGCGCCTCGTCGCGGGCGACGACGTACTCGACGTCGACGTCGTCGTTCGGGCCCTTGCCCACGCCGCCGGGCTCGACGCGCGTCCACAAGATGACGCGGTCGGGCCGCGGATCGCCCGACGCGAGGCCTTGGGGGAAGACCTTCACGCTCTGCTCGGCGGTCGAGGTCGGCCCGACGGGCTTGCCGGCGTCGGATCCGGGCGGCGGGTTGCCGCCGCCGTCGCCGGCGCCGCCATCCGGGGTCTGCCCCGGCGTGGTCTCGGGATCGCTCCCGCAGGCCACGTACACCACCGACAAGAGGCTCCCGAAAAGAAAGGCGCGTCGATGCATTCCCACCATCGTGCCACGCGCGAACGGGCGCCGCTACTGGCCACGTGAGGGGCGACGCCGGCCTATCCGCCGAGGATGAGCGCGGCGGCGGAGAGCGCGATCACCGTCGCGACCCCGGCCTTGGCGATCAGCTGGGCGCGGGCCCGGCGCGCGGCGTAGCGGGCGTCGTGCGCGCGGCGCGCGCGCTCCTCGGCCTCGTCGATCTCCCTCGCGCGGGCCCACATCTCGGTGACGAGGGCCTCGCTCGCGAAGAAGCGCTCCTCGCGCTCGTCGAACCCCTCGGCGGGGGGCTCGTGCGCGACCGCGTCCGGGAGGGCGAACATCACGAGTGGGCGAGGCTCGCGGGCGAGGTAGACGATGGGGGTCGTCGGGCGATCGTCGTCGTCGTCGAAGCGGAGGTTCTCGGGGCTCATGCTCCCTCGGTGGGCCGAGCCGCGCGATCGGATCAACCGATCTCGATCTTCGGCCGTCACTCCTGGGGCTTCGGGCCCTCCTCGGGGTGCCACGCGCGGGTAGGGGTCGGCTCGGGTCCGAAGCAGCTCGGGGTCGTCAGGCGAGCGCGGGGAGGGGCGTGGCCTCGACGCGGGCGGTGAAGTCGACGACGGAGCCGACGGCGCCGGTGCAGGAGACGCGGAGGGCGAGGCCGGCCGTGCCGAGGGCGATGGCCCAGCCGGCGGGGAGCGTGCCGGCGCCGACCAGGGGGCCCGGCGGCGGCGCGGGGTCGATGATGGTGAGCGCGCCGTTCGCGGTGACGAGGAGCTCGTAGACGTGGCGTCCCACGGTGGCGGGGGCGCCGCGGTCGCGCCCGAGGACGGACACGCGGAGGGAGTAGGCCCTGCCGTCGGCGAGGACGAGCTCGCGCTCGACCTCGTCGGTGAGGTCGACGCCGACGCCGTCGGGATCGGTGC
>JAEUKG010000501.1 GCA_016794325.1 Myxococcales bacterium
CGGTCGGCTGCGGCGGCGCGGCGACGGCCCCCGCCGTGAAGTCGGCGTCGCTCCGCGGCGTCGGCGTCGGCGCGCGCGTCGACCCCACCGTCTGGGGAGCGCGCGTCGCGCCCGAGAGCGCCGAGGGGTGGCCGCAGTTCGGATCGGAGCCCGGCGGCGGCGTGCGCGCGATGGCCTCCGGCCAGCGGGTGACGCTCCTGCCGCAGGGCGGCGTCGCCGCCGCCGAGAGCCGGCTGCCCTCCGCGATGTCGCGCATCGTGCCCCTCCCCGAGCGGCTCAGCGGCGGATTCTTGTTCCTCCTGGGCAACAGCCTCTACCGCGCCGACGCGTGGCTCGGGCCATTGCGTGCAATTTACACACATCACACCACGATCGCGAACGTCTTCGTCGGGCTCGACCGCGTCTACTTCCGCACGAGCACCGGCGCCCACCAGGCGCTCGACCCTCGCACCGGCTCGCGGGTGGAGCTCGGGCCCTGGCCTTCGGCGCCGTTCGTCGGCGGCTATGGCGCGACCGACGGCTGGCGCGCCGTCGCCCTGGCCGACACCCGCGGCGTCGTGCTCACCGAAGACGCCGGCGTGAGCTGGCGGCCGCTGCCGCTCCCCATCGACCCCAAGAAGGTCGTGGTCGCGGGCGCGCAGCTCGCGGTGAGCGGCGTCGACGTCGGCAAGAAGGAGATCTGGTACGAGATCCGGCCCGACGGGCAGGCGACGCGGATCCCCGGCGACCCGACGCAGGGCGCGACCAAGGCCGCCGCCCTCGCCCCCCCGCCCGACTCTCCGTTCGGCGCGCGCCCGCTCGTGGCCGCGATCGAGGACGGCTGGCCGCTCACCGACGGCACCGCCATCGTCGCCCGCGACGGCGCGCTCGGCCGGGTGCGCCTCGCCGACGGCGCGCTCCTCGACGTCGCCAAAGACGCCTATCCGCTCAAGCCCAGTCGGTGCCACGCCTTCTCGCTGACGCGCGACGCCGCCAAGGGCGCGTTCGCCTTCACCTGCGGCGAGTCGCGGGGCGCGACCGTGCTCTACGCCTACGATCCGATGCGCGGGTCGATGCGCGAGCTCAAGCGCTTCGACAAGCCGCGCGTCGTCGTCTCGTCGGGCAACGGCGCCGTGATCGTCCACGGGAGCTGCAAGGACGAGCCGTCGCCGGCGGGCGAGCACGCCTACTGCATCCTCGCCCACGACAACGTCTGGCGTGAGGTGCGGCTGAAGGGCGACATCGGCCAGGAGCGCGTCGTCGCCCTCGCCGACGGCCGCGTCGTCATCCTCTCGCCGCCGCTCGGCGACCTCGCCGCCGCGCGCCTCACCGTGCTCGACCGGGGCCGCGCGACCACCCGGCCCGTCGTGCTCCCGACCCTCACCCAAGAGCAGGCGCGCGTGCTCAAGCTCGGGGTGTGGCTCGAGGGCTTCGAGGACCGCCGCGCCGGCGAGGCGATCGGCGGCTGGGTCGAGGCCGGCGGCTCCATGCTCGGGGTGGAGATCGCGCTCGACGGGCGCGCGAAGGTCGGCCAGTACGTGCGCGACGCCGGGGCGCCGGTGGTCTCGGGGCGCTACGGCCTCGGCTGGACGGCGGCCAAGCGCGGCTACGAGTCGACCGACGGGGGGATGACGTGGACCACGTTCGAGGCCCCGGAGCCGATCGCCGACAAGACCGTCGGGCGCGCGTGCGGGCCCATCGGGTGCGCGGCCCAGGGCTGGCTCCGCGTCGGCTGGGGCGAGCCGCCGAAGGCGGACGCGACCGGCGGCGTGACCGTGCATCGCCCCTCGCCGACCACCGCGCTCCGCCCGATGGAGCTCGAGTGCGTCGCCCTCGCCGGGCCGCCCAAGGAGCCGCCGAAGCCGGCCGCGCCGCCGGCGGCGAAGCCCGCGCCGCCGAAGCCGACGCCCGCGCCGGCGCGTCCGGGCCTGATCTCGCCGCGCATCGTCGCCCCCGCCCCGCCGACCACCCCGTTCCCTGCATTCTACACGCTCCCGGCGCCGACCCTCGCCGACGGGGAGCGCGGCCTCTCGTACGAGGCGACGCAGGCGCTCGACGCCGCGCAGCGGCTCGGGCCCTACGCCCGCGTCTACGGCTGGGGCCCGAAGGGGGTGGACTGGGACGCCGCCAACGCGCGGTGGGCGATCCGCTGGCTCTCGCCCTTCGCGGGGTGGACCGAGATCCGATCGTCGTCCCCGAGCGCGGCCCCGCCCATCGTCACCGACGCCGCCAAGGCCCCGACCCCCGGCGGCTACTATCCCTCTTATTATAGCTACTACACCACCTACACCTTCGCGGTGGGCGACGACTCCGCCCACGCGCTCGTCCTCGCCAAGCGCTCGGGCAAGCAAGAGGTCGCGCTGTTTTCGGTCGAGGCCGACCACCCGCCCATCGAGATCAAGCGCGCCGACGGCGAGCCCATCGTCGAGATCGACGCCGCGGTGCGCGAGGGCGGCAAGTGGTACTTCACGACGCCCCCGGTCTTCACCGGCGACCTCCCCTACACGGTGCTCTGGCAGGTCGAGGGCGCGACGGCGCGCGAGAAGGCGCGGATCCCTCGGCTCACGTCGGAGACCCGCGGCGGCGGTGTCCGGCTCGCGCGGCGCTCGGACGGCCGCGCCCTCGGGCTCGTCGTCGACGGCCAGCCCGCCGCCGACCGCTCGACGCCGACGCGCTGGGTCCTGCCGATCGACCTCGAGACCGCGCGGCGCGGCGAGCCCGAGCCGCTCGGCGCCTCCGATCTCTCCGATCGCGGCGGCGCCCTCCACGTCTGCGCCGGCGGCGAAGACGGGTGGCTCGTCGACACCACCATCCCCGTCACCGTGCGCCTGCGCGTCGGCGACGCGAGCGCTGGTGGGCTGAACAACGTGCTCGCGCGCCTCCGCCTCACCGGGACGAGCGCGTGCGTCGAGCGCATGGCCGGCATGCTCGACAACCAGTCGCCGGAGCGCGCCGCCGGCCTCACCGCGAAGGGCAAGGCGCCCTCGCACGAGCCGCGCACGCCGGTCACCGTCACCGCCGCGCGCAACCGCTACCCGCTCGTGTGCGCGGAGCTCCAGGCCGCCGCGGGCGCGCCGTAGCGCGCGCGCTCCTTCGCCCTGCGCACATCCGCGCACACGCGAAACCTGAGGTCTCTTGCGCATTTCGACTCTGCGCGGGGGCATCGCGCGCCACCCGTTGCGCTATGCTGCGCGCCGTGAAGCTCGCCCGCCGCTCCGCTCTCGCGTCCGCCATCCTGTTCGCGCTGTCGTGCACCGACGACGTCGCCCCGCCCTCGGAGCCCAAGCCGCCGACCGAGCCCGGCGAGATCTGCGATCCGGCGAACTCGAAGCCGCTCCGCCTCTCGTTCGACCCGCCCGAGATCGTCGTCGCGCCGGGCCAGATCCGGAGGGTGCGCCTCACGGTGGAGCCGGACGTGTGCCTCCCCACCGTCGCGAAGCTCGTCACCGACAACGCCGGCGTCACCGCCGCGCCCGAGGACGGCAAGTTCGATCTCCGCCACGCCACGTACGACTTCAACGTGACCGGCGGCGCGATCGGCGCGACGTCGATCCGCGCGCGCATGGAGCGCGCGGCGCTCAACCCGAGCGGCGACTCGGCCGAGGCGGCGCTCCCGGTGGAGGTGCGCGACCCGGCGCTCCCGAAGTGCAGCCCGGGCGAGGCGACCAAGGGCGAGCTCAGCGGCGCCGCCGCGAAGCTGCCGGGCACCGGCGGCCTCAAGGGCGCCGAGCTCGGGGTGAACGCCAAGGCGTTCGCGCGGACCGACGAGCTCGCGCTCCCCACGTTCGCGAGCGAGGTCGCCTGCGGCGAGGACCTCACGCCCTCCGTCGCCAAGATGAAGGCGCTCGGCCCGGCGGTGAAGTTCACCGCCGAAAAGCCCATCAACCAGGCGATGCCGCTCCGGCGCGAGCTCGACTTCGCGATCCCGGTGAACCCGGCCGCGTTCCCGGCCGCGGCCCGGCTCCGCCACGTGCAGGTGCTCTTCAAGAACGACCTCCGCGCGAAGAAGGCGCGGCCGATCGTGGTCGCGAACCCGCGGGTCGAGAAGGCCGGCGACGGCTACGTGCTCCGCTTCTCGTCGCCGTGGCTCGGCACCTACCAGGCCGCCGCCCTCGAGGACGCGGGGACGAACAAGCGCAAGCGCCGCGTGACCCACCGCGCCGTCATGGGCTTCTCGATGGGCGGCGGCGGCGCGGCGAGCTTCGGCGTGCGCCACCACGACAAGTTCGACGTCATCGAGCCGCTCGGCGGGCCGAGCGACTGGACGTGGCTCCTCTGGTTCATCGAGAACTACGCGATGGGCGGCTTCTGCCCCGCCGGCCAGCCGGGCTGCGCGAAGACCCCGCCGAACCAGTATCCCATGCCGGATACCTTCGCCCACTCGATGGACTGGAACCACTGGTGGTACCAGGAGGGTTCGGGCAACGGCGGGCACTTCCCGCGCGACGAGTACATCCAGATCTTCGAGGACCTCGCGATCATGCAGGGGAACCCGAACGGTCAGAACGCCGATCCCAAGCTCGCGCACATGGCGCCGGGGCCGAAGGACGGCGATCCGTGGGTCAACGGCGACCGCGGGCAAGGGCGCGACTGCACCATCACCGTCGACCCCATCAGCGGGCGAACCGCCGAGGAGAAGCAGCGCGAGGGCGAGCAGAAGCAGCTCGAGAGCCAGTGCAAGGCCGCCCGCTGCAACGGCAACCAGGCGATCTGGAAGGCGCCGAAGAACTTCTTCGACGACGAGTACAACCCCGACGGGTCGCTCCCGGTCATCGCCTTCTGCGACGGCTCGCCGCAGCAGAAGGACAAGGACCCGTACCAGAACACCTGGGCGCCGCCGCCGACCACCGGGGCCAAGCCGGTGAACATCGTGCTCGCGGTCGACCGCAACAACAACGGCGTGCGCGACGAGGACGAGCCCGTCATCCGCTCGGGGCACGAGCCGTACGACGACGTGGGCGCCGACGGCAAGGCCAACAAGGACGAGCCCGGCTACGACCCGGTCACGAACCCGGACCCGAACCAGGACGACTACGACTACCAGATCAACCCGACCGGCACCGAGGGCAACCACCGGTACGAGGCGGGCGAGCCCTTCCGCGACTTCGGCCTCGACGGCGTGCCCTTCACCGCCGATCGCCACGTCGCCGGCGACGTGGGCGAGGGCGACGGCGTCTACACCGAGTCCGAGGGCCTGAAGAACTTCTACTCGAACGACGCCCACGGCATCATCCGCCGCTGGAACGACGGCGCCCCCGGCGGGCCGCTCACCGACGACGCGCTCCGGCGGGTCGACTTCTTCACCGACGGCGGCGTGCGCGACCTCTTCAACTTCGCGGCGGTGGCGAACCACTTCCAGGGCGCGGTGGCGGCGCGCACCAACTCCGCCGGCGTCCCCATCCGGACGCTTGCATACTACAACAACTTCCACTTCCTCCCCGGGCAAGACAAGAACGACCCGATCAACTTCGCCCCGTCGCGCCTGCGGTGGGCCGACATCGCCGACATGCCGAGCGTCCGCTACGGCGACGTCGACGCCTCGGCGTCCGACATCGCCAAGGGCGACGGCCAGCACGTCGGCACCGCGCTCCAGCTCCTGTGGCGCCTGCAGTTCGGCTTCTACTTCGCCTCCCAGCGTTGGCCCGACGCCGATCGGCGCCTCATCGAGGTCGGCGGCGGCGACAACGGGGAGAACTACGCCACCGAGACCAAGAACGAGCTCGGCGTGGACTGCGAGCGCAAGGGCCACTGCGAGAAGATCTTCACCGGGCCGAAGACGCGCCGGGTGGGTCCGATCGCGGTCACCTTGCCGCCGGGCTACACCCGCAAGGAGAGCGCCGGGGTGCGCTACCCGGTCATGTACGTGCTCCACGGGTACGGGCAAGACCCGCGCGACCTCGAGGCGCTCGCGATCATCACCAACAACTTCATGAACTCGCCGGAGCAGTCGTACGCGACCCGCCTCGCCAAGTTCATCGTCGTCTACGTCGACGGGCGCTGCCGCGAGCACAAGGACGGCAAGGGCAACGTCACCCCCGAGTGCATCCGCGGCACCTTCTACCTGAACTCGAACCGCAAGGACACCGAGGGTCGGCCGATGGCGCAGATGGACTCGTGGTTCGACGAGGTCATCGACTACGTCGACCAGAACTACCGCACGTTGCCCCCGGCCGACGTCGAGGTCTCGGACTGAGGCGCGCCATGGC
>JAEUKG010000554.1 GCA_016794325.1 Myxococcales bacterium
AGACGTGCCATCCGGTTGCTCTCTCTCTCGCGAAGCTTCGGGTGAGACTTCCACCCGCGGGGTGTGACGGCAGTTGAGCCGCGATCACCCTACGCTTCAAGCTTGACAGAGCGGAGGCGCTTCCCCTTGCCGAGACGCGAAAAAAGGTGGGACATCCGCTCACGCTTGTTTACGCGCGAACCTCGCCGCCGAGGTGCGAGATCGGAAGCCAACCATCCGGATCAGCGCAGGAATCGGCGCGCGCCTCCGCGGCGCTTCAGCTCGTGCGATCGTCGGGCTTCGCGGGCGCGTCGGCGGCGTCACCCTTCGCCCGGAGCTCGGCCGAGGCGCGCGCGAGGAGCTCGACCGTGCGAGCGCGACGCCGCGCCTCGAGGGTGCGCGCGAGGGTCTTGATCGCGAACGGCGCGACCGCCGCGACGGCGAGGCCCACCGCCCACAGCGGGACCTGCACCGCTACTTCCCGTTCGGGGGCACGATGAACGGGACGACGTGCTCGCGCGTCTCGAAGCCGCTGCGGTAGGCGGCGGCCGCGTGCTGCGACGGGAACGGCCCGATGCGGACGCGGTACCAGGTGCCGCGTCCGGGCACGTGCGCCTCGACGACGTAGGCCTTGTGCCCGCGCGCGCGGAGCTGATTGGCGAACGAGTCGCCCTCGGCCTGGGTGCGGAAGGAGCTCACCTGGAGCTGGTAGCCGCCCTCGCGGCCCGCCGGCGCCATCTCGCCGGACGGCTTCGGCTCGGCGCGCGGCGGCGCGCCAGGCTCGGCCTGCTTGTCGGCGCCCGACAGCTGCGCGTTCTCGCTCGCCGCGCGGGTGAGCGCGTCGCGGGGGCGCGTCACCACCGGCGTCGCCTCGAGGATGTTCTGCGCCGGCAGCGGCACCACCGGCAGCTTGTCGGTCGCGGGCGGCGGCGCGGTCGCGCTCGTGACCGGGAGCGTGATCGGCGACTTGCCGGGCGTGCCGCCCTTCACCGCCGCGAGGGCGGTGGTCGGGTTGCCATCGTCGGAGAGCATCTGGGGGAAGGTGACGTCCCGGGGCGAGAGATCGGTCGGCTTCACCGTCGCGACGCCGACCTGCGACTTCGCGTGCTGCGTCACGAGATCGCCGAGCGGATCGACCTTCTGCGGCGCGTCGCCGGCGCGGCCGCGGCCGAAGGCGAGCGCCGCGAAGAGCACGCACGCGCCTCCGAGCGACACGAGCGCGATCGTGACGCCGCGCGACGAGCGGGGCTCGCTGTCGCTCTCTTGGATCTGCTCGAGGTTCTTCACCGCTCCCTGGTCCATGACGTCTCCTTCGCCGGCGCTCACGCGCCGTCTTCGTCGTCCTCACCCGCGTCGACCGGTCGGTCCATGCGCTCGGGTCGAGCGATGCCGAGCGAGGCGAGCGACGCGGCGTACACCGTCCGGATCGCCTCGACCCACGCGAGCCGGGCTCGCGTCTTTTCGTGATCCCACGCCGACTCCCACCCGGCGGTCTTCTGCAGCGACTCGGGCGGGAGGATCGGGTCCTTCTTGAATCGCGTGAAGTAGCTCTGGAAATCGCGCGCGATCTCCTGGGCGTAGAACACGACGCGGTGGGGCTCGCGGAGCTTCGCCGCCTCCTCGAGCACCATCGGCCACTCCGCGACCTTGGCCGCGAGGGCGAGCTCGTCCGGCCCGAGCTTCGACCACGTCGCCGGAGACGGCCGCGCCGGCGCGCGGTGGCCGCTCGCCTCGGCCTTGCGGAGGATGGAGCAGAGCCGCGCGTGCCCGTACTGCACGTAGAAGACGGGGTTGTCGAGGCTCGCCTTCTTCGCGAGATCGACGTCGAACTCGACCTGCGAGCCCGCCGCGCGCGACAAGAAGAAGAACCGCACCGCGTCGCTGCCCGCGCCCTTGCGACCGGCGGCCGCGTCGATCTCCGTGAGGATCTCGTCGGTGCGCACGACCTTGCCCTCGCGCTTGCTCGACTTTGCGAGCGCGCCGCCCTGGATGATGAAGACGAGCTGGTAGAGCATCGCCTCGAAGCGCTCCGACGGCAGGCCGAGCGCCTCGAGCGCGTTCTTGATGCGCGTCACGTAGCCGTGGTGATCGGCGCCGAGGACGATGAGCAAGCGGTCGTAGCCGCGGCGCATCTTGTGCTGGAAGTACGCGATGTCACTCGCGAAATAGGTGTAGCTGCCGTCGGACTTCTTGACGACGCGCTCCTTGTCCTCGGTCGCCTTGTCGCCCTTGGCGACGAAGAAGAGGGCGCCCTCCTTGGCCTCGAGGAAGCCGCCCCTCTCGAGCTCGGCGAGCGCGAGCGGCACGTATCCCCACCGATGCAGCGACTCCTCGCTGAACCAGACGTCGAAGTCGACGCCGAGCTCCGACAGGGTCTTCTGGATCCCCGGCTGGGTGGGCGAGCCCGGGATGCCCCGGATCATGAGCGTGATGCAGGTGCGCACGAGCTCCTCGCGCGGGCCGGTGAGGACCTCGGGGCGCGCCTGCTTCAGGTAGTCGGCGATCTCGAGGACGTATTCGCCCTTGTAGCCGTCCTCGGGGACGTCGCGGCCCTCGGCGCGGGCGGCGACGCTCTCGCCGAGGAGGCGCACCTGGTTGCCGAAGTCGTTGACGTAGTACTCGCGGGTGACCCGGTTGCCGGTCGCCTCGAGGAGGCGCCCGACCGCGTCGCCGAGCACCGCGTTGCGCGCGCTGGCGATGGTCAGCGGCCCGGTGGGGTTCGCGCTCACGAACTCGAGGTCGACGCGCTCGCCGGACGCCGAGGGCTTCTTCCCGAAGCCGGCGCCGGCCGCGCGGATCGCGTCGAGCTCGTCCGTGATCGCGCTCGGCGCGAGGCGGAGGTTCACGAAGCCGGGGCCCGCGACGTCGGCGGTGGCGACGACGCCGCGCCCCGCCACCTTGGCGGCGAGCTTGTCGGCGATGGCTCGGGGCGGAACGCCGAGCTTCTTCGTGAGCGTCATCGCGACGTTCGTGGACAGATCGCCGTGCTCGGGGCGCTTCGGGCGCTCGACCGGCACGACCGCGGCCGCGATCACGGCGGGCCCCTGCTCTCCGAGCTCGCCGGCGGCGGCCAGGAGAGTGAGCGCCTCGTGCAGGGCGTCTCGGGTCCGATCCCAAAGGCTCATCGTAGTGTCTCCCGGGTACTCTCGGCCGGCGGAAGGGGCCAAGTTTTCCGCATGCTGCCGGCGAGTCCTCTATCGCGATCGGGCCGGCGGGGCGAGGCCGCCGAGGTGCGCGGCCTTCCACCGCGTCTCCTCGAGCTCGCGCCGCGGGTCGCTCGCCTCGACGATCCCGCCGCCGGCGCCGTAGCGGGCGGCCCCGTCCTCGGCGACGAACAGCGTTCGGATCGCGACCGCGAGCTCGAGGGCGCCGTCGCGCCCGACGTAGCCGTAGGCCCCGGTGTAGAGCCCGCGCCGCTCGGGCTCGAGGCCGCGGATGATCTCCATCGCGCGGACCTTGGGCGCCCCGGTGACGCTGCCGACGGGCAGGATCGCGCGCGCGACCTCCGCCAGCGAGACGTCGCGCCGAAGGAGCGCCGAGACCTCGGCGACGCGGCTCATGACCCGCGCTCCCCGCTCGATCCGCGGCGCCGACGGGACCACCACCGTCCCCGGCACCGCGACGCGCCCGAGATCGTTGCGGTGGAGATCGATCGCCATCGTGAGCTCGGCGCGCTCCTTCGGATCGCCGTCGAGGTCGCGCGCGAGCGCCTCGTCCGCGAGCGCGTCGGCGCCGCGCGCCCGGGTTCCCTTGATGGGGCCGGTGGTCGCGCGGCGGCCTCTCACCGAGAGCGCGAGCTCGGGGCTCGCCCCGCACACCGTGCCACCGAAAAATTGTCCATAAAATCCGTATTTTACCGGCGAGCTCGCGAACATCTGCGCGAAGAGCTCGGCGCGCGATCCCGCGACCCGGAAACCCAAGAAGCGCGCCAGGTTGACCTGGTAGATCTCACCCCGCGCGATGAGCTCGAGGGCCCGCCGCACGCGCTCGACGTGGAGCTCCGGATCTTCGGTGGGGGCGGGCGTGAGCGAGAAGCCCCGATCGCGCGGCCGGCGCGCGCCCACGAGGAGGCGCGCGCGGAGCTCGGCGGCGGCGCCGGCGTGATCGGCCTCGATCACCGCGGCGCCGGTGCGGCCGTCGACGCGGAGGACCGCCTCGTAGCGGAGCCACTCCGGCGAGGCATCGCGCACCGCGGGGCGCCGGTCGGGCTCGCACCACGGCTCGCGCTCGAGATCGCGGCCCGCCTCGTACGGGATCACGCCGACCCAGCGCGGCGCTGCGCGGCCGCCCGCCCAGCCGACCTCGGGCGCGCCGACGTCGGGGACCCACGCCGTCGATCGCTCCACCGGGCGAACCGCCACGAAGCTCGGCCCCGCCGCGCCCGACGTCGCGAGGACGACGAGGCCCGGCTCGTGCTCGAGCGCGCGCGCGGCGTCGGACGCGGTGAGGCGCTGGGGGAGCTCGACGATGACGCCCATGGAGCGGCATGGGTCTAGCAACCCACGACGCCCGCCGCCACCGGTCTCGCCGGCGTCGGGCGGCGGCGGCGCGGGCCCGGAGCTCGGCGGGTCGAGGCGAGCTGTGCTAATCGACGTCCCGTGAAGATCCCGCGCCTGCTCGGCCTCGTCGCGCTCGCGGCGGCGTGCTCGACCCCGGAGGGCTCGATCGAGCTCACCACCGGCGGCGAGACCGACACCTTCACCCGCGCGCCCAAGCCGACCTCGATCACGGTCGAGACGATCGACGGCGACGGCAAGGTCGAGACGCTGTTCTCGGGCCCCATCGGGGCGACGCTCGACCTCGGCGAGCGCGAGCGGTCGAAGGTGGCCGCGCTCGTCGTCACCGCGAAGGACGACGCGGGCGTCGTGCGCGTCCGCGGCCGGACCCTGGCCCTCGAGCTCGGCGTCCTCGAGAAGGTGGCGCTGAAGATCTACGTGCAGCGCACCGGCGAGACCGCCCGCGCTCCGGGGACCTTCAGCGCGCCCGAGGCTCCGATCCTCGACACCGTGCAGGGGCGCTACGTCCTCGCGGCCGGCGGCGGGGTCACCCGCGTCGCGTTCTACGATCTGCTCGGGTGGACCCAGTCCCCGGCGAGCCCGACGCTGAAGGCCCCGCCCGACTCGCTCGTCGTGCTCGACACCCAGATCCTCTCGATCGCGGGCGCGAGCGCGAGCGTGTACGACCTGTCGACTGGGACCATCGCCGACGTGAGCACCCCCGCCGGCAGCTCGTTCGCCGCGGTCGCGGGGGGCCGGACGATCTACGCCCCCGACGGCGGCGCGTACGTCGTGGGCGCGACCCGCGCCACCGGCGAGCCCACGACCGCGGTGCTCCGCGTGTCGAAGGAGGGCACGCTCTCGTTCGGAAACCTCGCCGCGCCGAGGCTCGGCGCCGGGGCGACCTGGGTCGACGGCCGCGGGATCGTGGTCGTCGGCGGCAGCCCGACCGCGCCCGGCGCCGAGGTGCTGCCGGTCGGCGGCGCCCCGGGCGCCGCGCGCCCCCAACCCCCCCCCCCCCCGAGCGGCCGAGGCGCCGGCACCCACGACGCCCCCCGGGGCGT
>JAEUKG010000714.1 GCA_016794325.1 Myxococcales bacterium
CCACGAGCTCCTCGCGCACGGCCTCGGCCTTCGCATCGTCGGCGACGTGCGCCCGCCGGTGAAGGTCGCCGCCCTCGCGGCGCTCTCGGCCGGGCTCGCCCTCGGCGGCGGCGGAGGGCCGGTCGAGGTCGCCGTCACCGCGGCGCTCGGCGCGGCCACCGGCCTGCTCTGGGTGCGCGACCGCGGCGCGTGGCGCGCCGTCGCTGCGCACGCGAGCTGGCTGTGGATCACGGGCACGCTGCTGCGCGGCGCGGTCGTCGAGGTCACCGCGCCCGCCGGCCGGTTCGCGGGCGCAGACGGCTCTCCCTTCACCGGCCCCCTCGCCGTCGCGGTGCTGGCCGGCGGCCTCGCGCTCCTCGCGTGGCGCGTGCGGCCGGCTCCGAAGGCGGCCGACGCGGCCGAGCCCGCCCGCCCGTCCTGATCGTCGCCTGGGACCCGCGCGGTCGGCGCCGCTCTTGCACGGCGAATTTTCCAAAAAATGCGGTAGGATAATAGAATGTCGCCGATGGACGCCGACGACGCCGCGCGCGACGATGCCGCCTTCGGGCGACCACCCTCGTCGTCGACCGAGCTCGAGACCGGCGCCAACGAGGACTTCCTCTTCCATCTCTATCGAGGCAGCGAGCTGCTCGGCGACAACCGGGTCCACGAGGCGAAGGAGGAGCTCGAGTCGGCGCTCAAGCTCCAGCCGCGCGATCCCAAAGGCCAAGACCTCCTCGCGGTCGTCTACTTCCGCCTGGGCCTCTACCCGCGCGCGATCGCCATCTACGAGGAGCTCAAGCGCCAGAACCGCAAAGAGGCGGCGCTCAAGCTGAACCTGGCCCTCTGCTACCTCAAGACGGGGCAGACCGAGACCGCGCGCCGCGAGCTCGAGGAGCTCGTGGCGATGCACCCGCAGCACGCGCGCGCGTGGGGTTACCTCGGGCTCGTCTACGACCGCATCGGCGAGTTCGGGAAGGCCGAGCACGCCTTCACCCTCGGCGGCCACCCGCAGATGGCCAAGCGCGTGTCGGAGCGCGTGCGCCGCTCCGAGTTCCCCGGCCGACCTCCGGTCGAGGTGCGCGAGATGGCGCAGGAGGCGTTCCAGGAGCTCGACGCCGGCGAGCTCTCGTTCGCGCTCGCCGAGCCGGTGTCCGACACCTCGGTGGAGTCGCAGGCGGAGTGGATGGAGATCGGGCACCCGTCGCCGCGCCCGCCGGCCGCGGATCCGAAGAGCCCGCCCTCGAGCCGCGCGCCGTCGGTCCCGCACCTCGGCGTCGCCCGAGGTCCGCGCCGGCCTACCCTCGTCGCCCCGGCGCTCCTCCAGCCGCCGCCGGAGAGCCCGCCGACGCGCACCCCGCGCGGCGCGCCCCCGCCTCCGGCGGTCGAGATCGGCCACTTCGCCGATCCGCCGCGGGCGCCGAGCGCGCGTGAGGGCTCCGGCATCTTGAGCGCGCCGATCGCGCGTCCGCACGACCTCGAGCCGCTCCCGCTCAGCCGCACGCCGTCGGCGCCCCCGCCGCGGCGCGCCGGCGGCGCCGCGTCGGCCCACATCTTCTCTCCCGACGACGTGGTGCTGCCGCTGCCCGCGCCGCCGTCGTTCGTCACGCCGCCGGCGTTCCCGGCGCCGGCGTTCCCCGAGCCCGCGATCCGCAGCGACGGCGCCGCCGCGTGGACGTCGTCGGAGCCCCTCACCGATCTCTCGGAGGACCACCACCGGCCCCCGCGATCGCTCGGCCGCCCGGAGCCCGAGCCCACGCTCTTCTCGGTGCCGTTCGACCCCTCGATCCACCCGTCGGGACTCGCTTTCGTGCGCCTCGACGGCAGCGATCGCGGCTACGCCGCGCGCCTCGCCTCCATCCGCACGCTCGCGGGCGCCCTCCGCGCGCAGCACCTCGAGCGCCGCTCGAAGGGCAAGTCGACGCAGGAGACGTTCGGCGGCGTCTCGAGCCCGGTCGTCGAGCTGCGCGGCTCGGGCGAGGTCGGCATCGCCCCCAAGGCGGGCCACGTCCTCGTGCGCTACCAGCTCGACCGCGACGCGTGGTTCTTCCGCGAGGACCTCATCTCGGGGTTCGACCTCGCGCTCACCTTCGAGAACGGCCGCCTCTCGAGCGGCGACGGCGAGCTCGTCCCGATGGTCCAGCTCCGGGGCGCGGGCACGGTGCTCGTCGAGGTCCCGCGGGCCGCGGTCGCCCTCGACGTCCGGTCGGGCCAGGGGCTGTCGGTGCGGCGCGAGGCGATCCTCGGGTGGCACGGGCGCATCGTGCCCCGCGGCTTGCCCGCCCACGAAGCGCCGTGCAGCCAGCGCGGCCTCGTCGCCTTCGCCGGCGACGGCCAGGTCTTGATCCTCGCATGAGCGCGGACGAGAGCCCCGAGACCCCGGCCGGGCGCGGAGATCCGTCGCCGCGATCGGTGCGCTCCGAGCGGCGCGAGCGACGGCGCTCGATGGCCGAAGACGCGCTCAACATCCCGAACCTGCTCACGTTCGCCCGGGTCGTCATGATCCCGGTGTGCCTGTGGTTCCTCGACAAGAACACGCCGCGCGACTCGTTCATCGCCGGCTTCGTCTTCACCCTCGCCGCCGTCACCGACGCCCTCGACGGCTACCTCGCCCGCAAGCTCAACGTCGTCAGCGTGCTCGGCAAGCTCCTCGATCCGCTCGCCGACAAGCTCATCGTCATGGCCACGCTCATCTGGATGATCCCGATGGGCCGCATCCCGGGCTGGTGCGTCATCCTGCTCCTCGCCCGCGAGATCAGCATCACCGGCCTGCGGAGCGTCGCCGCGAGCGAGGGCGTCGTCATCAGCGCCGGCCAAGAGGGCAAGGTGAAGACCGCGCTCCAGATGATCGGCATCGTGGCCCTGCTCGCGGGGTACCCGTATCACCTGCAGTATGCATGGATCGACCTCGGCCTCGTCGACATCCCGAAGGTGGGGCGGGCGCTCGTGTACCTGTCGCTCGTCTTCTCGATGGCGAGCGCCGCGCAATACGTCGGCCTCTTCGCCCAGGCGGTGGACGCGAAGAACCAGAAGCTCAAGGCCGCGCAGACCGAGAGCTCGAGGAGCCTGCCCGAGCTGCCCAAAGACGACGACGACGAGGCCGGGCCCGACGCCCGCGGTTGAGCCCCGCCGAGGAGCGCGGAGGTGGCGCGGAGGTGGCGGAGGCGGGGCTCCTCGCGCGCCTCGTCGGCGGCGCGCCCGCCGGGCGGCGAAAAAGGTTGGCAAGCCCCCGAAAAGCTGGGAAAAGTGGGCAGCCATGTCCCGGATCCACTCGCCTCGCGCCCTCCTCGCTGGCTCGGCCCTGCTCCTCGCCGCCCTCGTCGGGGCGCTCGGAGCCCACGGCTGCTCCAACTACGGCGAGGGCGAGCGGTGCGAGCTCGACTCCGCCAACGGCGGCAACGACGACTGCCAGGACGGGCTCGAGTGCCGCAACGTCGGCACGAACGGCGCGCGGTGCTGCCCGCCGGACCCCAACGCCGCCAGCCCCGGGAGCATCTGCGCCCAGCGGCAGGCGCCGGTCACCAACGACGCGGCGCCGAGCACGCCCGACTCCGGCGGCTCGGCCGACAGCGGCAAAGACGCGAGCGACGGCGCCGCCGACGCGCCCGTCGACTCCTCCACCGACGCCCCCGTCGACTCCTCCACCGACGCGCCGACCAGCGACTGATGCCGACGTCGGTGCTCCTCCAGCACGCGCGCGAGGCGCTGCTGCTCTCGATCGCCGTCGCCCTCCCCATCCTCGTCGTCGCGGCCGTCGTCGGCCTCATCGTGGCCGCGCTCCAAGCCGCGTCGCAGGTGCAAGACGCGACCATCAGTCACCTGCCGCGCGTCATCGCCGTGACCGCCGCGCTCGCGCTCCTCGCGCCGTGGATGGGCAAAGAGGTGGCCTCGTTCGCGGAGCGGATGTTCCTCAGCGTGGCGACCGAACGCGCGCCGCGTTGACCCTCGCCGCGTCGTCTGGTACTCGCTCTCCCACGGCGATGAGTGAGGCTTCATTCAGCGGGCGCAAGACCGCGAAATCACGAAGAACTCAGCGGTCTGCCCCGGGCCGGCGAACCGGCGACAAGCGCGCCCGCATCCTCGACGCCGCGGTGCGCGTGTTCGCCAAGAGCGGCTTCTACGCGACGCGCGTGAGCGACGTCGCCAAGGCGGCGGGCGTCGCCGACGGGACGATCTACCTCTACTTCACCTCGAAGGAGCACCTCCTCGTGTCGCTCTTCGAGGACCGGGTGGAGCGCCTGCTCGCGTACATCCAGGGCGAGCTGCCCAAGCGCCCGAGCGCGAAGGAGCGCCTCCAGGGGGTGCTCGAGATGCAGCTCGGGCTGCTCGAGGGCGAGCGGGAGCTCGCCGAGGTCCTCACCGTCATCCTCCGCCAGTCGACCAAGCTGATGAAGGAGTACGCCGTCCCGCGCTTCCTCGCGTACCTCGACGCGATCGCCAAGATCGTCGAGGCCGGGCAGGCGTCGGGCGAGTTCCGCCCCGACGTCTCGCCGCACCTCGTGGCGCGCGCGGTCTTCGGCGCGCTCGACGGCATCACCCTCACCTGGGCGCTCGGACGCGCGGAGCCGGGCGCGCTCGCCCGCGCCTCGACGCAGCTCGGGCTCATCCTCTTGTCGGGCCTCGAGCCGAGGCCCTCGCTCCAAGGCGCGACGTGAGCGACAAGAGGCTCGGCGCGCGCGCCCGCCTCCTCGCCGAGACGCGCGCCTTCTTCGGCTCGCGGGGCTACGTCGAGGTCGAGACGCCGGCGCTCGTCCCCTGCCCCGGGCTCGATCTCCACCTCGACGCCTTCGAGGTCCCGGGGGCGCCGCCCGCGGCCCGCTACCTCTCGACGTCGCCCGAATACCAGATGAAGCGCCTCCTCGCCGACGGCCACGAGCGCGTCTTCCAGATCTGCCGCGCGTATCGACGCGGCGAGCAGGGCGGCCGCCACAACCCGGAGTTCACCATCCTCGAGCTCTACCGCGCCCACGCCGGGCAAGAGGAGGTGATGCGCGACACCGAGCAGCTCGTGGCGCGGCTCACCGGCGGCCGGGCGACGATCGGCGGGCGCGCGATCGACACCACCCCGCCGTTCCGCCGGCTCACGGTGGCCGAGGCTTTCGTGCAGTATGCATATGTCTCGGAGGCCGAGGTGCACGAGCTCGCCGCCCACGACGAGGACCGCTTCTTCCGCCTCCTCGTCGACGCCGTGGAGCCCGCCCTCGCGGAGCTCGACCACGCCGTCTTCGTCACCGAATACCCGATCGCGTTCGCGTCGCTCGCGCGCCCCAAGCCCGGCGATCCGAGGGTGGCCGAGCGCTTCGAGCTGTACGTCGCCGGCGTCGAGCTGTGCAACGGCTTCGGCGAGCTCGTCGACCCGGTGGAGCAGCGGCGGCGGTTCGAGCTCGATCAGGCGGCCCGCCGCGCGCGCGGGCTGCCCGTCTACCCCATCGACGAGCGCTTCGTGGAGGCGGTCGGGCGCATGCCCCCCGCCGGCGGCAACGCGATCGGCTTCGACCGCCTCTGCGCGATCGCCTGCGGCACGACCACCATCGCCGACGTGATGGCGTTCACCGTCGACGACCTGTGAGCGCGGGGCGCCTCGTCAGGCGCGGCGGCTCCGCTTCGCGAGGGCGCGGGCGTCGACCTCGGTGAAGAACGACTCGAGGGTGCGCGCGACCGCCTCCGGATCCTCCACCTGCGGATAGTGCCCGAGGTCCTCCCAGGTCTCGAAGCGCGCGTTCGGGATCTCGCGCGCGAGGCGCTCCGCGATCGAGTACACGGCGACCGGGTCCTTCTTGCCCCACGCCACCATCGCCGGGAGATCCAGGCGCTCGAGGGCGCCGATCCAGCGGCGGGCGTGGCGGACGCGCTGTCGGGTGTAGTCGATGATGGCGGGCAGGCGCAGCGCGCCGTCCTCGCGCGCGAGGAGCTCCCACATCGCGGCGAGCTCCTCGTCGGCGACGGGCTTCGCGAGGATGCGGCGGATCTGCACCGCGAACGACCTCGCGTTGCTCACCCGGGCGAAGAGCGGGCCGAGGGGGCTCTTCAGGATGCGCTGGCCTACGGTGAGGCTCACGAGCTCCATGTGGACGCTCCCGTTCATGAGAGTGAGGCTCTCGATCTCGAGCGGCGAGAGCCCCTGCTCGCGCCGGGCGAGGAGCTCCGTCGCGACGCTCGTGCCCATGTCGTGCGCCACCACGTGCGCGCGCTCCACCCCCAGCGCCTTCGCGACCGCGAGCGCGACGTCGGCCTGCTCGAAGAGCGTGTAGCCGAACTCGGCGGGCTTCTCCGAGAAGCCGAACCCCATGAAATCGAAGGTGACCACGCGCCTTCGCCCCGACAGCAGCGGCACGAGCTTGGCGAAGTCCCAGGAGCTCGTCGGGAACCCGTGCAGCAAGAGGACGTCGGCCCCGCGGCGCGCGCCCTCCTCGAGGGCGAACACCTTCCACTCCGGCAGCTTCACGGTCGTCCCCTTCGCCCTCCACTCGTCCGGTCGCATGCGGCGAGCGTAGTGCGTTTTGGCTCGCGGTGTGTATGCTCCGCGCGTGCTCTCCTTCGAAGAGGCCACCCAGCGGCTCGCGCCCTGGGCGGCGCCGCTCCCCCCCACCCGGGTCCGCCTCGAGGACGCGCTCGATCACGTGCTCGCCGAGGACGTGGCCTCGTCGCTCCCGCTGCCTCCGTTCGATCACAGCGCGATGGACGGGTACGCGGTGGCCGTCGCCGACGTGGCCGCCGGGCGCCCCCTGCCCGTCCGCGGCGAGGCGCGCACCGGCCACGCCCCGCCCGCGCTCGAGCCCGGCACCGCGATGCGCATCTTCACCGGCGCCCCCGTGCCGTCCGGCGCCGACGCCGTGATCATGCAGGAGCGCGCCACCCGCGACGGCGAGCGGGTGGTCTTCGCCGCCGCGCCCAAGCTCGGCGACAACATCCGGCGCGCGGGCGAAGACGTCGCCTCCGGCGAGGTCGTGCTGCGCCGGGGCGCGCTCCTCGGGCCCGCGCAGCTCTCGCTCCTCGCGTCGGTGGATCGCGGCTCGGCGATGGTGCACCCCGCGCCCCGCGTCGTCGTGGTGCCGACCGGAGACGAGCTGCGCGACCCCGGCAGCCCGCCGCGCCCCGGATCCATCCCCGAGTCGAACGGCTACGCCATCCGCGCGATGGCGGCGCGCGCCGGCGCCCAGGCGCGGGTGGTCCGCCCGGCGAAGGACGAGCTGCCCGCCGTCCGCGAGACGCTCGATCGCGCCCTCGACGGCGCCGACGTGGTCCTCACCATCGGCGGCGTGAGCGTGGGCGACCACGACGTGGTGAAGGAGGCCCTCGAGCGCGCCGGCTGCGCCCTCGACGCGTGGAAGGTCGCGATCCGCCCCGGCAAGCCGCTGGTCATCGGGCGCCGCGACCGGACGCTGGTGCTCGGGCTCCCGGGCAACCCCGCCTCGGCGATGGTGACGTTCGGGATCTTCGGCGTGCCCGTCCTGCGCGCGATGCGCGGCGAGGGCGACGGCGCGCTCCACCCGTCGCGGCTCCCCCTCGCGAGCGCCGTGAAGAACACCCCGGGGCGCCGCCCGTTCCTCCGGGCGACCGTGTCCGAGGGTCGCGTGCAGTGTGCACGCAACCAGTCGAGCGGCGCCGCGAGCGTGATGAGCCAATCCAACGCGCTCGTCACCCTCCCCGCGGACAGCGAAGGAGCGCCCGAAGGCGCGCTCGTGGACGTGATCCCCTTCTCGGAGATCGGGCTCTGATGGCAGCGAAGAAGCGGACGAAGAGCGCCCCCCTCACCCACGTCGACGCGCGCGGCCAGGCGCGGATGGTCGACGTGGGGGCCAAGGACGTGACCGAGCGGCGCGCGGTCGCGGTGGCGCACGTGAAGATGGCGAGGGCCACCCTGTCGAGGCTCACCCAGGGCGACACCCCGAAGGGCGACGTCCTCGCCGCGGCGCGGCTCGCGGGGATCGCCGCGGCGAAGCGCACGTCGGAGCTGATCCCGCTCTGCCACGTCGTGCCCCTCACGAGCGCCAAGATCGACGTCGACCTCGTCCCGCCCGGCACGGCCCGCATCACCGCGACGTGCGCGGCGCGCGACCGCACCGGGATCGAGATGGAGGCGCTCGTCGCGGCGAGCGTCGCCGCGCTGACGCTCTACGACATGCTGAAGGCGATCGACCGCGGCATCACGTTCGAGGTCGCCCTCGTCGAGAAGGACGGCGGAAAGAGCGGCCGCTACGTCCGCGCCAAAGCGGGTGGCGCGTCGTGAGCTCCGCCGGTCGCCTGGTCGCGGTGCGCGCCACCGCGGTGTCCGTCGACGAGGTGCTCGCGGCGGTGGCGCACCCGTCGTGCGGGGGCATCACCGTCTTCGTCGGCGTGGTGCGCGACGAGAGCGAAGGCCGCCGCGTCTCGCGCCTCGAGTACAGCGCCTACGACGCCATGGCCGTCGCCGAGATGGGCCGCATCGCCGACGAGATCGAGCGGGAGATCCCCGGGGCGCGGCTCGCGGCCGTCCATCGCGTGGGCGACCTCGCCGTCGGCGACGTGGCCATCGCGTGCGCGGCGGCGGCGCCCCACCGCGCCGAGGCGTTCCGCGCGGCCCGCGCCCTCATCGACCGCATCAAGGAGCGCGTCCCGGTGTGGAAGCGCGAGCACGACGAGACCGGCGCGACGTGGGTCGGCTGGGTCGACGCGCGCTGCGTCGGCCACGACGACCACGAGCACCACGACCACGAGCACCACGACCACGAGCACGGCCGCTGAGCCGCGCTCACCGCACGAAATCGACGCGGCGGATCATCCCGCCGCGGATGGTGTAGATGGCGACGGCCTCGAACGGGGCCGCCGTCTTCGTGCGCCACACGCGCTCGTGGTCCATGACCACGTCCCCGACGGCGACGCGGCCGAGGAGCTCCGCGCGGTTGTCGGGGAAGTCGGCGAAGAGCTTCGCGTAGCGCTCACGGTACGCGCCGATGCCCTCGAGGGTCACCGGGCCGTTCAGCTCGGCGACCACCACGTCGTCGGCGAAGCGCGCGCAGTGAGCGTCGAGGTCCTGGGCGTTGTAGGCGTCGAGCTGCGCTTGCGCGACCTCGGAGGGGGAGCTCATCGAGCCATCGTCGCACGCGGCGTCGAGGGCATCGACGCCGCCTCGCGCGACGTGATCGATTCTACCACGTCGCGAGCGCCGGTTCGCGACTCGAAGTCGTGATTCTGCGTGGTTACGCTCGACGAGCGGAGGCACGCCGCCTTCCTCGGAGGAGCCATGACCCAGAAGAGCCTCGGAGCCCACGCCTCTCCGGCCCGCCTCGTTCGCCGCGTCCTCGACGCGCCGGACCTCGCCGACGCCGTGCGCGCGCTGCCGCCACGAGCGCTCGCGCGGGTCGTCGAGCAGGTCGGCCTCGAAGACGCGAGCGAGCTCGTCGCCCTCGCCACGACCGACCAGCTGGTGGAGGTCTTCGACACCGATCTGTGGCGGAGCGATCGCGCGGGCGAGGACGAGCGCTTCGACGCCGGGCGCTTCCTGCTCTGGCTGGGCGTCCTCCGCGAGGCGGGCGACGACGCGGTCGCGGCGAGGCTCGTCGAGCTCCCCGAGGACCTGGTGACGCTCGCCTTCCACCGCGAGATCCTCGTCGTCCCCGAGGACACGCTCGCCGAAGAGCTCGAGCGCGACGACGGGCGCGCGGAGAAGGCGCTCGAGAGCTGCCTCTCCGAGGACGTGAACGGGTTCGAGGTCGTCTCGCGGCACCACGAGGGGTGGGACGACGTGCTCGCCGCGCTCCTCGCCGTCGACGCGCGCGACCACGACGCCTGCGAGCGCCTGCTCTCCCGGTGCGCCGCGCTGGACGCGGAGGCCATCGACGACAGCGGGCTCTTCGAGGTGCTCTCGCGGGCCGAGACGCTCGAGGAGGACGTCGCCGCCGACCGCGAGCAGCGCCGGTCGCGCGACGGCTACGTCGCCCCCTCCTCGGCGGCCGCGTTCTTGAAGCTCGCGCGCGGCGGCGAGGCCGCCGAGCGGGATCCGCTCACGAAGGCCTACTTCCGCGATCTCGGTCCGCCGGCGCCCGTCGCCGCGCGGGCGACGACCCCCACGCTCGCGCGCCTGCTCGCGCTCGCGGCCGACGAGGGCGCCCCGGCGCCGCGCCCGGCCCTCGGCCCCGGCCACGCGCGCGAGGACGACGCCCTGCTCGCCGATGCCCTCCGCGAGCTCCGCGAGCGCGCGCCCGTCGCCTTCGCGGCCCGCAGCGAGGAGCTCGCCTACCTCGCCAACGTCCTCGCCGCGGGCGCTTCGCGGCGCGGGCGCAAGCTCCGGCCGGTCGACGCGGTCCGCGCGTCGATGGCCACCGTCAGCCTCGGGCTCCACCTCGCCGCGGGATCCGACCCCGATCGCGCCGCCGCCGTCCTCGCGGACGAGGGCGCCGACCTCCTCTTCCGCAGGGGTTGGGCGGCGCTCGACGCGAGCGTCCGCGTGCCCGCGCGCGCCGCCGCCCGGCCGCTCGAAGAGCCGGAGCGCGCGACCCTCCGCGCCCTCGGCGACGACCTCCCCCACCTGGTCGGGGACGGCGATCGGCGGGCGCCGCGCTTCTTCGCGAGCCCGCGCGACCTCGCGTGGGCCACGGCGTTCTTGAGCGCGCTCCCGACCGACGCCGCTCCCGAGCGGCGCCGGCGGTAGCCGCCGACTCAGCCGCCCGCGACCGGGGGGATGAGGGCGATCTCGTCCCCCTCGGCGAGCGCGTCCGCCGGCTCGGCGAACGCCGCGTTGCGAGCGAAGCGCACCGGCTTGAGGCGCCCCGCGAGGCCGGGGTGCCGCGCCGAGAGCGCACGGCCGAGCTCTGCGACGGTGGCGACCGGCAGGTCGACCTCCTCCTCCGCCAGGCCGACGAGATCGCGAACCGCTGCAAAGTACAGGATTTTCAGCCGCATCGTCTCTCCCTCCGAAACCTCGGGGCGGGCCCCATCGTACTCAAGGGCAGTCCAAGAGTGGACCGTTCGGCTACAATCGCTCCGACGTGCGCGCCCTCCCCGTCCTCCAGCCCGCTCGCTCCGCCCGGCCCCTCGCCGCGCCGAGCACGCCGCCGCGCGCGGTGCGGCTGTCCTTGACCGATCGGTGCGACCTCGCCTGCATCTACTGCCGGCCGCACAAACACGACGGGTACCTCGAGCGGCGCCTCTCGACCGACGAGTGGCGGGTGCTCGTCCACGGGCTCGTGGGCGCCGGCGTCCGCCGCGTGCGCATCACCGGCGGCGAGCCCCTCCTCTTCCCCGGCGTCGTCGACTTCGTGGCCGCCATCGCCGATCTCGGCCTCGAGGATCTCGCGATCACGACCAACGCGACTCGGCTCGAGCGCCTCGCGGCCCCGCTCCGCGCGGCGGGCCTCCACCGCATCAACGTCTCGCTCGACACGCTCGACTCGCAGCGGTTCTTCCGCATCACCCGCGGAGGCAACCTCGCCCAAGTGCTCCGCGGCATCGACGCCGCCGTCGCCGCCGGCTTCGACCCCATCAAGCTGAACACGGTGGTCGTCCGGGGCGAAAACGACGACGAGGTCGAGGCGATCGCGCGCTTCGCCTGGGAGCGCGGCCTCGTGCCTCGGTTCCTCGAGGTGATGCCGATCGGCGACGGCCAGACGCTCTCCGATCGGATGGTCCCGTTCTCCGAGATCCGGGCGCGCCTCGAGCACCTCCTCGAGCCCGTCGATCCCGCGCGCGAGGCCGACCGCGGCCCCGCCCGATACGTCGCCCGCCGCGGCCACGCCCACCAGCGGGTGGGCTTCATCACCGGCACCACCGACACCTTCTGCCGCGGGTGCGATCGGCTCCGGGTCGCGAGCGACGGGACGCTCCGCCCGTGCCTCGCCACGAACGACGGCGTCTCGCCGACCCTCGCCCTCGCGCGCCGCGACGCCGACCTCGTCACCGACGCGGTGCACGCCGCCTGGGAGATGAAGCCCGACGGCGAGGTGTGGAAGGGCTGCACCGAAGAGACGGCGCGCGAGGTCTCGATTCGGCAGATCGGCGGCTGACGCGCTCACGCCGCCTCAGCTCGCCGGCCAGCCCTTGGGCACGTAGGGGCACAGCGGATCGGACGCGTACACGCTCCCGCCGAGCGCGAACGCGCGCGCCCTCGAGCCGCCGCAGACGACCTTGAACGGGCAGGCGCCGCACTTGCCCTCGAGCGCGCCGGTGTCACGCGCCGCCCGGAAGAGCGGCCCGTTGCGGTAGACCTCGGCGAGGTCGTGGGTGCGCACGTTCCCCTGCGGCACCGGCAAGAAGCCGCTCGGACAGATGTCGCCGGTGTGGGACACGAAGACCAGCCCCACGCCGTCGTTGATGCCGCGCATCCCCCCGACCGTGCCGTCGGGCGCGAGGGTGCGGAGGAGGCCGACCGCGCCGCGCTCCTTGCGCTCGAGGAGCACGCGGCGGAAATGCGGCGCCGCCGTCGTCTTCACGTCGAAGGGCGCCGACTCCGCGAGCTCGGCGAGGCGGACGAGGTCGCGCTCGAGGTCGCCCGCCTCCTCCAGCAGCGCGACGCCGGCGCGACCGGTGGGCACCACCACGAACACGCTCCAGAGCACGGCGCCCACGTCGGCGACGAGCGCCGCGATCGCGTCGAGGTGCATCCGGTCGTGGGGCCCGAGCGTCGTGTTGACCTGGCGCTCGATGCCGAGCTCGGCGGCGTCGTAGAGGATCCGCAGGGTGTGGGCGAAGCTCCCGTCCACGCGCCGGAACGCGTCGTGGACGACGGCGTCGGGCCCGTCGAGGGACACCGCGAGCCGCGCCATCCCCGCCGCCTTCAGCCGACCGAGGAGCGCGCGCGTCATGAGCGGGGTCCCCGACGGGGTGACGGCGACGGTGAGGCCGATCCGCGCCCCGTGCTCCACGATCTCGACGAGGTCGGGGCGCTTCGCGGGGTCGCCGCCGGTGAGGATCAAGAGCGGCGTCCCCATCGCGTGGACCGCCTCGACGAGCCGCTTGGCCTCGGCGGTGTCGAGCTCGCCGGCGGCCCGCGCCGGCGTCGCCGACGCGCGGCAGTGGACGCACGCGAGATCGCACGCCTGGGTCATCTCCCAGATCGCGAGCAGCGGGCGGTCGTCGAAGGCGAGCGCGGTCGGCTTGCGCGCGAGGACGTCGATGTCGTCGGTCATCCTGCGTCGCCGAGCACCCCGCGTGCCAGCGCCCGAGCGCGGCCGCCCGCGCGCGCGCTCTCGACCCGCGCGCGCCCTCGCGGCGCCGATCGGGCCGCGAAACCGCGCCCTGTCGCCCTTGAGAGCGCACCTCTCGAAACCGAGAGTTATCGAGCACTTAGCGCACTCCTTTCGCTCGCGTGCACTTCACGCAGGGCGTCACGCAGGGCTGCGGGCCCCGCCCCTCGGCGAATCGGCTGGGCTCGCAACCGCGCGCGCGGGGTACGTGCCTTGCTGAGAGATCCCGGTCATGGACGAGGTCCTCCACGATCTCTCTCAACGCTGGGAGCGAGCACGCCGCGCCGCTTGTCGCGCCGTGCTCGCCGACTCCACCGGCGACGAGACGCACGACGACCTCGTCGCGCGCGCGCTCGCCGCCGACCCCGAGGCCACCTGCCGCGGTGTCTTCGACAACAGCTTGAAGCTCGCGACGGGCTTCGCGCGCCACTACGGCACCGAGCTCCCGCTCGACGCGCTCCCCGAGGCGCTCGGTGCGCTGGGCGTCCCGTGCCTCCTCGGCCGCTACACCCGCGTCGACGACGAGCCGGCGCTGCGCCTCGAGCGCGACGGCTGCGCCGCGCGTGCCCTCGGGCCCCTCGCCTGCGACTTCTACCGCGAGGCGATCGCCGGGCTCGTCCTCGGCCTCACCGGCGGCGTCCTCCACGCGCGCCACGCGTGCGCGGGCAAGGCCGGTGACCGCTGCGTCGACGCCCTCTTCCTCGACCCCGAGAGCGACCTCCGCTTCGGGCCCATCCCCGACGAGATGAAGCCCGTGCTCGAAGGCGTGGCCAAGCTCGCCCGGACGTTCAACGCGCGCGCCGACGTCGCGTTCGTCGGCTTCTCCGAGGGGGTCCTCTACTACCGCGAGCGAGCCGCCGAGCCGGGGACGATCTCGGTGCGGTCGCTCGTCGAGCGCGGCGTCCGCCGCCGCTACCCCGACCTGCCGCTGCGCGAGATCTCCCCGCGCTCGGTGCTCACCGGCTGATCGCTGTCGACACGGAACCCGAAGAGAGAGACACGCATGTCCAAACCCAACCTGTCACGGCGCAACTTCCTCCAGGGCTTCGCCGCCGCCGCGGCCGCCACCGTCGCCTCCAAGGTCGACGCCGCGCCGCTGCGCTTCTTGACGCCCTTGTCGATCGACAACCCCCTCGCGTCGTACCCGAACCGCGACTGGGAGCGGACGTACCGCAACATCTTCAAGCCCGACTCGTCGTTCGTGTTCCTGTGCGCGCCCAACGACACCCACAACTGCCTCCTCCGCGCCTACGTGAAGAACGGCGTCGCGGTGCGCATCGGGCCGACGTTCGGCTACGGCAAGGCCCAGGACCTCTCCGGCAACACCGCCTCCCACCGATGGGATCCCCGCATCTGCCAGAAGGGCCTCGCCCTCGTCCGCCGCGTCTACGGCGACCGCCGCGTGAAGGGGCCGATGGTGCGGCGCGGCTTCAAGGACTGGGCCGACGCCGGCTTCCCGCGCGACGCCGGGACCGGCCGCCCCGACCCGAAGTACTTCCAGCGCGGCAAGGACAAGTGGCTCAAGGTGTCGTGGCAAGAGGCCTACGACTACTTCGCGAAGGCCACCGACAACATCGCCCGCGCCTACTCCGGCGAAGAGGGCGAGAAGAAGCTCGCCGCGCAAGGCTACGACGCCGCGATGGTCGAGGCGACCGAGGGCTCGGGGATGCAGACCATCAAGCTCCGCGGAGGCATGGCCTTCCTCGGCGCGACCCGCATCTTCGGCCTCTACCGCTTCGCCAACGTCATGGCGCTCGCCGACGCCAAGATCCGCAACGTCGGGCCCGACAAGGCGATCGGCGCCCGCGGGTGGGACAGCTACTCGTGGCACACGGATCTGCCGCCGGGCCACCCGATGGTCACCGGGGCCCAGACCAACGACTTCGATCTCTTCTCGGTCGAGAACTCCAAGCTCCTCCTCGTGTGGGGGATGAACTGGATCACGACCAAGATGCCCGACAGCCACTGGCTGACCGAAGCCCGGCTGAAGGGCACCAAGGTCGTGGTGGTGACGGTCGAGTACAGCGCGACCGCCAGCAAGGGCGACGAGGTCATGGTGATCCGCCCCGGCACCGACCCCGCCTTCGCCCTCGGGCTCGCGCAGGTCATCGTCGCGAAGAAGCTCTTCGACGCGGCCTGGGTGGCCAAGAACACCGACCTGCCGTTCCTCGTCCGGATGGACACCCTCCAGCCGCTCCGGCCCGACGACCTCGACGGCGCCTACGCCCACAAGAGCCCCGGCAACGTGTCGGTGCTCAAGGCCGGCGAGAAGCCGCCGCCGGGGCCGCAGCACAAGACCCAATACGCCAGCGAGGGCGTCGCCAAGGACATGAAGGCCTTCGTGGTCTGGGACGGCAAGGCCAAGAAGGCCGTCACCGTCACCCGCGACGACTGGGGCCCTGGCTTCGAGCGGAAGAACGTCGCCGTCGACCTCCTCGCGACCGCGAAGGTCAAGCTCAAGGACGGCAAGGAGGTCGAGGTCCGGACTGGGCTATCCCTCCTCGCACAGTACCTCGACGAGAACATGACGCCGGCCCAGGTCGAGAAGATCACCGGCGCCCCCGCCAAGGCCGTCGAGGCGCTCGCGGAGCAGATCGCGAAGAACCCCGAGAAGACGATGTTCGCCACCGGCATGGGGCCGAACCAGTTCTTCAACTCCGACCTCAAGGACCGCGCGATCCTCCTCGTGGCTGCGCTCACGCGCAACCTCGGCTTCCCCGGCGGCAACGTCGGGAGCTACGCGGGCAACTACCGCGCCGCGCTCTTCGGAGGCCTGCCCGCGTTCTCGATGGAGGACCCGTTCAACCTCCAGCTCGACAAGGCCGGCAAGGCGAGCGTCAAGAAGTACCTGCACTACGAGTCGCTCCACTACTACAACTACGGCGACCGGCCGCTCCGCCGCGGCAACACGCTCTTCACCGGCAAGGGCCACCTCCCGACGCCGACGAAGGCGATGTGGCTCAACAACTCGAACTCCGTCATCGGCAACGTGAAGTGGCACTACGACGTGGTGCACAACACGCTGCCGAAGATCGAGCTCATCGCCTACAGCGACTGGTGGTGGACGGCGTCGTGCGAATACAGCGACATCGTCTTCGCGTGCGACTCGTGGGCCGAGTTCAAGCACATCGACATGACCGCGAGCTGCACGAACCCCTTCGTGCAGATCTACCCGAAGACCCCGCTCCCCCGCGTCTTCGACACCAAGAGCGACATGGAGATCATCGCCGGCGTCACCAAGGCGTTCGGCAAGATCTACGGCGACGAGCGCTTCGGCCAGGCCTTCAAGTTCGTCGACGACGACTCGGTCGAGACGTACCTCCAGCGCATCATCGACGGCTCGTTCTCGCTCAAGGGGTACAAGATCGAGGACCTCCACAAGAAGGCGCAGGAGGGCATCCCCGCCCTCGTCAACACGCGCACCTACCCCCGCGCGTCGTCGTTCGAGCAGCAGCGGGGCGAGCAGCCCTGGCACACCAAGTCCGGGCGCCTCGAGTTCTACCGGCCCGAGCCCGAGTTCGTGGACTCGGGCGAGAACCTGGTGGTCCACCGCGAGCCCATCGACTCCACGTTCTACGAGCCGAACGTCATCGTCGGCAAGGCGCACCCCGCCCTGCGGCCGAAGCAGCCCTCCGACTACGGCCTCAAGGTCGACGACCTCTCGACCGAGACCCGCCAGGTGCGCCACGTCATGCGCACGGTGGACGAGCTCATGGGCACGAAGCACCCGCTCGACGCCCAGGGCTTCAAGCACATCTACCACACGCCGAAATACCGCCACGGCGCCCACACCACCCCGGTCGACACCGACTTCACCGGCGTGCTCTTCGGCCCCTTCGGCGACGTGTACCGGCACGACAAGCGCCTGCCCTCGATCACCGAGGGCTACATGGACATCAACCCGAACGACGCGCGGGAGCTCAAGCTCGAAGACGGCGACTACGTGTGGGTCGACGCCGATCCGAGCGACCGCCCGTACCGCGACTTCAAGCCCGGCTCCCCGGAGTACAAGATCTCGCGGCTCCTCCTGCGCGTCCGGTATTACCCCGGCACCCCCCGCGGCATCACCCGCACCTGGCACAACATGTACGGCGCCACCTTCGGGAGCGTCGAGGGCCACGAGACCCGCGCCGACGGCCTCGCGAAGAGCCCCGAGACCAACTACCAGGCGATGTACCGCTACGGCTCGCACCAGAGCGCGACGCGCGCGTGGCTCAAGCCCACCCTCATGACCGAGGGCCTCTTCCACAAGGACATGTTCGGTCAGGCGATCACCAAGGGCTTCTTGCCCGACGTGCACTGCCCGGTCGGCGCGCCACGCGAGGCCTTCGTGAAGATCACCAAACACGAGGCCGGGGGCCTCGACACGAAGGGGCTCTGGCGCCCCGCGGCGCTCGGCATGCGGCCGACGTACGAGAGCGAAGCGATGAAGCTGTACCTCAAAGGCCAGTTCATCGGCGTCAAGTAAGCGAGGAGCTCCCCCATGCCCAAGGTGAAGAACTGGCAGGTCGGTCGCGAGATCGAATACCCGTACGACGAGAGCCGCCCCAAGAAGCAGTGGGCGATCGTCTTCGACCTCAACAAGTGCATCGCGTGCCAGACGTGCACCCTCGCTTGCAAGACCACGTGGACGAGCGGCAAGGGCCAGGAATACATGTTCTGGAACAACGTGGAGACCAAGCCCTGGGGCGGCTACCCCCTCGGCTGGGACCTCCGCGTGCTCGAGAAGCTCGGGCGCCAGGAGTGGTCGCAGAAGGGCGAATACCAGGGCAAGACGCTCATCGAGGCCGCGCCCCCGACCGAGCGCGTGCTCCACTTCGCCCCCACCGACGAAGACTGGATGTACCCCAACGTGGGTGAGGACGACTGCGCCGGCGGCAACGTCGACAAGGGCGGCCACATGGGCGCCTTGCCCCACGACAAGTGGTTCTTCTACCTGCCGCGCACGTGTGCACACTGCACGTATCCGGCGTGCCTCGCGGCGTGCCCGCGCAAGGCGATCTACAAGCGCGAGGAGGACGGCATCGTCCTCATCGACCAGACGCGCTGCAAGGGCTACGGCGAGTGCGTCCGCGCGTGCCCCTACAAGAAGTCGATGTACAACCCGCACACCCGCACCAGCGAGAAGTGCATCGGCTGCTACCCCGCGGTCGAGCAGGGCGTCCAGCCCCAGTGCGTCGTCAACTGCATCGGCAAGATCCGGGTGATGGGCTTCATCAACCCGCCGTGGAAGGCGCGCGAGGACAACCCCATCGACTACCTCGTCCACAAGAAGCAGATCGCGCTGCCGTATTACCCGCAGCTCGGCCTCGAGCCGAACATCTACTACATCCCGCCGATCCACGCCGACCGCGAGTACCTGAAGCAGATGTTCGGGCCGCGGGTCGAGGAGGCCATCGAGCGCTACCGCAAGCTCGAGAGCGACCCCGTCGCCCAGGGGCTCCTCTGCCTCATCGGCTCGAGCGATCGCATCCTCCACCGCTTCACCGTCGACAAGGGCAAGGCCGCCGGCTTCGCCGAGAACGGCGAGGAGATCGTGCGCGTGCCCGTCTCCGAGCCCGTCATCGTGCGCGAGGCCTTCGACGCCAAGGTCGGCGCCATCCGGAACAACACCCCGTGAGGTCCGTCATGACACTCGTACGTTCGGGAGCATTCGCGGCGCTCGCCGCCGTCGTCGTCGCCAGCGGCTGCTCGAAGGGCTCCGAGGCGCCGGCCCCCATCACCCGCCTCGTCATCCGCAAGGTGACGGCCGATCTGTCCAAGGCCGACCCGAGCGCCCCCTACTGGAACGACGTCACGCCCGGCATCGTGAAGCTCACCGCGCAGCCGATGATCGCCCCCCGGCCCGAGACGACCACGACCGAGGAGGTCATCGTCCAGGCGGTGACCGACGGCACGCGGGCAGCCTTCCGACTCCGCTGGAAGGACCCCGAGAAGAGCGAGGCGGGCAAGCTCGGCGAGCTCTCCGACGGGCTCGCGCTGGAGTTCCCGCTCCGGGAGGGGGGCGAGCTCCCCCCGGTCTTCATGGGGGCGAAGGGCAACCCGGTGCACCTCTTCCACTGGCGCGCGCAATACCAACGCGACAAGGAGAAGGGCAAGCCCACCGTCAAGGACATCTACCCGAACGTGTCGGTCGACATGTACCCGATGGAGTTCAAGGAGGCTCCCGGCGGCACGCCCGAGGATCGCGAGAAGTTCTCGCCGGGCGTCGTCGAGGGCAACCCGCAGTCGTACGCCAAGGAGGGCGTCGACGAGGTCATCGCCGAGGGCTTCTCGACGTCGGCGGTGCAGGCCGGGCACGGCAGCACCGCCCACGGCGAGTGGCGCGGCGGCGAGTGGACGCTCGTGATCGTGAGGCCGCTCACGATCGAGGGCGGCTCCTCGCTCAAGTCGGGCGGCGGCGCCAACATCGCCTTCGCGGTGTGGCAGGGCGGCAAGGGCGAGGTCGGCGCGCGCAAGTGCGTGACCATGCAGTGGACGCCGGTCGTGATCATGTAGGCACTATCCCTTCAAGGATGTTTTCGATGAACGATCTCTCGCACCGCGCACGCCAGATCACCCTCGCCTCCGTCCTCGCGGCCTACCCCGACGAGGAGGCGGTGAGCGTGCTCCACGACCTCGAGCGGGACCTCGCGACGCACCCCGCCGCGGGCCCGGTCCTCGCCGCGCTCGCCGCGCCTCGGGGCGAGGACGACCTGCGCTCCGCGTTCGTCGACCTCTTCGATCGCGGCGGGCAGCGCGCCTCCCTCCACGAGACCGAATACGGGCGGATGCGCGGGATGTCGAAGGGCAACGACCTCGCCGACATCGCCGGCTTCTACAACGCGTTCGGGCTCGGGGTGGACTCCGAGGCGGCCCACGAGACCCCGGACCACATCGCGATCGAGCTCGAGTTCTACGCGATGCTCCTCCTCAAGGAGGCGCACCTCACGGAGCGCGGCGACGACGAAGGCCGCTCGATCGTGAAGGACGCGCGCCAGAAGTTCTTGCGCGATCACCTGGGCTCGTTCGCCGCCGCCATCGTCGCTCGCCCCGACGTGGCGAGCGACCCCGTCTACGGCCCCGTGTTCGGGTGGGTTCGGGACATCGTCGCCGTCGAGTGCCGGGACCTGGGCGTGACGCCCGCTCCCCTCGACTACTTCTCCGACGGCGAGGCGAAGGAGGAGATGAAATGCGGGTCGGTGCACCTGCCCATCGTGAGCTGACCGAGGACGGCGGCGGCGGCCGGCCCGGGCCGCTCACCCTGCGCGTGAGCGTGCTCGATCGCTGCCAATACGCCTGCCCGTATTGCCGGCCCGGCGCGATCGACCCGTTCTTCGGCCGGGAGGAGCTGCTCTGTGGGTCCGCGTACGCCCGGCTCGCCCCCGCGTTCGTCCGCGCCGGGGTCACGAAGGTGCGCTTCACCGGCGGCGAGCCGCTCCTGCGGCCGGACCTCGCCTCGATCGTCGCGGCGTTCCGCGCCGCGAGCCCGACCCTCGACCTCGCCCTCACCACCAACGGCCAGCTCCTCCCGCGACGCCTCGGCGCCCTCGTCGACGCTGGCCTCGAACGAGCGACGGTGCACGTCGACAGCCTGCGCCCCGACCGCTACCGCGCGCTGATGGGCGACGCCGACGTCGGGGCCGTCCTCGACGGCGCGCTTACCGCCGCCAGCGCGCTCCGCGAGGTGAAGGTCAACACCGTCGTCCAGCGCGGGAAGAACGACGACGAGCTCCTCGATTTCCTCGCGCTCTCGGCGTGCCACGGGGTGGAGGTGCGCTTCATCGAGCTGATGAACACCGGGAGCGCGGTCGACTACACGCGCGAGGTGTTCGTCTCCGGGCGCGAGATCGTCGAGTCGATCCGGCGGGCCCGCGGCGCGACCGCGGTCCCTCGCCGGCACGCCGCCGACCCCGCCGCCCTCTACCGCACCGACGACGGCCTC
Source organism: Myxococcales bacterium (assembly GCA_016794325.1). Taxonomy (GTDB): domain Bacteria; phylum Myxococcota_A; class Polyangia; order Polyangiales; family Polyangiaceae; genus SXNL01. Next base: position 21,064 of record JAEUKG010000714.1, read on the forward strand.
GTGTTCGGGGTGATCGCCTCCGACACCGAGTCGTTCTGTGCATCCTGCAACCGCCTCCGCCTCACCGCGGACGGCGACCTCCGCGGCTGCCTCTACCAAGACCGCGGCGTCGACCTCCGCCGCGCCGCGGCC
>JAEUKG010000580.1 GCA_016794325.1 Myxococcales bacterium
CGCCCGTCGCCTCCGCCCCTCCGCCCGCGCCCGCCAGCCCCGCTCTATCCGCACAAGGATGCAGGCTCGGAGCCCACGAGGGCATCGACGACGTCGACGCCAAGACCGCGGCCCGGCTCGTCTGCAGCGCCCTCGCCGAGAAGGCCCGCGAGGTGACGGCGGCCGAGGTGCGCCTCGAGAAGCTCGGCGCTCGGATCATCCTCACCGTCGTCCCCCAGGGCGGGGCCGAGAAGCACGCCGTGCTCTCCGGCGTCGAGGAGGTGCCGACGGCGGCGCCTCGCCTCGCGGAGTCGGTGGCGGAGGTGAAGCCCGTCGCCGACACCGAGACCGTGAAGAACGTCCTCACCACCGAAGCGGCGCCGCCCCGCACCAAGTCGGGGCAGGTCGCCTTCAACGGCGGGATCATCGGCGTCGCGCCCCTGAACATCGCGGCGACGCCGGCGCCTGGCGTCGACCTCGGGCTCATCTACCGCGGCGAGCGGTGGGGCGTGTCGGCGAGCGGCCGCTACGCGACGAGCGGCGACGACATCGGAGGCGTCCAGTACGTCGCGCTCGCCAGCGGCGCCCGCTACTCGTTCGGGGACGGCGCGTTCGCGCCCTACGCCGGGGCCGGCGTCTCGATCCTCGCCGTCGCCGTCGAGCGGCGCGGCCCCGACTTCGGCGGGGTCGGGCTCGGCCTCTACGGCGAGGTGGGCGTCGACGCGCTCCGCACCCACCGCATCGGCTTCACCGCCGGAGTGCGCGTCGACGCGCCGCTCTTCGCCGACGAGGGCGTGTACGCGCTGCCGGTGTCGCTGCTCGTGGGGATGCAGTTCCGCTGAGGGCGAGCGCGGCGCGCCTGCACGTGGGCGTCGCGGCGCGCGGGATCCGGCGACGCCCCTCGTCAGTCGTCGCCGCCGACGAGCCCGGCCTCGCGCCCGAGCTCGAGGAGCTTCTCCTTCACGAGCTGGAAGCGCTTGCGCAGGCGCGCGCTCTCGCGCTTCAGCGCCTCGGGCGTGGCGCCGGCGTCGTCGAGCATCACGCGCGCGAGATCCTCCCACGCGAGGCCGCGATCGACGCGCAGGATGAGGAGCGTCTGGTCCTCCTCCGGTAGGGCCTCCCGGAGCGCGGTGAAGCGATCTTTGTGCTCGGTGCGGAGGTAGGTCGCGGTCGCGCTGCGCACCTCCGCGGCGAGCTCGACCGAGAGCTGCGACACGGGAGCGCGCCCGCGGTCGCGGCGGTGCTGGCCCTTCCCGTACCGCGCCGCCGCGTTGCGAGCGAGCGTGTACGCCCATGTGCGGAAGCTGCAGCCCCAACCGAACTTGGGGAGGCCGCGCCAGATGTCCTCGCCGAGGAGGGAGAACGCCTCGCTGGCGGCGTCGGGCCCCCGCAGGATGGAGACCAGGAAGCCGAAGAGCTCCGGGCCGTAGCCACGGAGCGCGGCTGCCGTCGCTCTGTCGAAGTCGCCGCCGTCGCACCGCTCGCGGATGGCTTGCTCGAGCGCGGCCCTAGGGTCGACGTTCGCGTCGCTCATCGGCAGAGCGTACACCCACCGTGTGCCGAGGCTCTATGCTCGGGCGATGGCCGAAGCGAAGGGAGGGAGCGAGGCGCTCATCGAGGAGCTCCTCTCGAGCACGCCGTTCACGTAGAGATCGTAGCGGTAGCGCATCGGGCCGAGGGTGAGCGCGAGCTCGCCGCGGCGCGCGACCGCCAGCGCCGCGGCGTCGAGCGTCACCCGCAGCCGATACCAGCGAGGCCCGGGCGACGCCGGCAGCGTGGTCGAGCGCGGCGTGAGGTCCACCGGGGTCCAGCCCTCCTCGGGGAGCGCGGGGCTCGCCCACGCTGGGTCGTCACCGCCGCGGTACGACCAGCCGACCTCGAGATCGGCCGGAGTCGACGCCGCGCGGACCGCGGGCGCCTGCGCCGCGCACGGGCGAGACAGCGACGATCGCGATCGTGAGGACCGAGAGCGCGGCGAGCACCGGCCTTGCACCGCGCACCATGCAGCGATGATACCCAAAGCCCACCGCCGCGACGCGCGGTGTTGCTCTCGGTCGTGGAGCGGCGCATCGAGGAGAAGCCCGACGCGCGCCACCCGAGCGCGTCGGACCTCGCCCGCGACTTCGACGCGCCCCCGGAGATGTCCGAAAAGGGATAGACGCCGTCAGTTGCGGCAGACGCCGTTGGTGCACGGCTTGTTGCAGCACTGGAGCTGCGAGCCGGCGCACTTCTTCCCGTCGGGGATGCACTTTCCGCCGGCCTCGGCCTCCTGGACCACGGTGATCCCCGACTCGGTGGCGCCGACGACGAACACCCCGAGGAACACGGCCGCGACGATGGCGAGCTTCTTCATGGTCCTGAGGCTACCGGGCCAGCGGCGGCGAGCAAGGCGCCGAGCGCCGATCGGTGGGCGTCGTGGCCACACGCACGCCGGTCACCGGTCTGACCACCCGGCGCCGCGGGTGATAGTCTGTGCCCCGATGCGTCGCCTCGGGCTCGGACTCTGTGCATTCCTCACTGCGTGCGGCGCGCCGACACCGTCCGGCGGCGCGACCGCGACGACGCCTCCCGCGAGCGCGAGCAGCGCTGCGGCGCCGCGCCCCACGCCCGCCCCCGCCGCCGCGAGCGGGGCGCCGAGCGGCGCGACCGCGACCGCCGAGGCCAAGCCCGCCCCCGCGAAGCCCGTCGAATACGGGCCCGTCGAGGCGATCGGCCCGCGCTTCGTCTCGCGCTGGGGCCCGGCGATCGATCTCTTCGACGCGACGTCCGGCTTCGCCGCTTCGCCGGCGCTCGGCGCGGGGGTCCTCGTCGGCCGAGGCCCGACCGCGGAGCGCGTCGTGCTCGTCGCCGAGCGCGGCGCGGTCGTCTACGCGATCGAGGGCCGCGCGGGCGCGAAGGTGGCGTTCGCCGGAGGCGCGGCGGTCGCGGCCGCGTTGTCGAAGGACGGCGCCCGCCTCGCGGTGGTGACGGATCACCTCCGCGTCTACGACGTCGCCGCGGGCACGGTGGCGCGCGACGTCGACCTCGGCGCGGCCCCGGCGAGCGAGCCCGGCGCGATCCAGGTCGCGTTCCACGCCGACGGCGCCCACGCCGTCGTCACCGGCATCGCCTCGGTGAGGGTCTTCTCGCTCGCCACTGGACGCGAGGTCGGAGAGGCGCACGACACCGGGACGGGCGGGACCTTCGCCACCGTCCTCTCCCCCGACGGGCGCTTCGTCGCGGCCGCGGCCGACGCCGGCCACACGCTCAAGGTCTGGCGCACGGTGCCGTGGGCCGAGGTCGCGAGCCTGGGGCACGTGGAGAGCTGCAAGAACCACTGGGGCGCGGTGGCCTTCCTCCAGGGCGGGCAGCGGCTCGTGGGAGTCGCCCGCGGCAAATCCTTCGTCCTCGCCGACACCGCGACGCTCCGGCCGCTCAAGACCTCCAGCGCCGCGCTCCTCGCCGACGTCGTCCACGTGGCCGACGACGGGAAGACGGCGCTCTCGGCGGACGAGGCCGGGCGCGTCACCGTGGTGGACGTCGCGACCGAGAAGGCTCGGGCGCGCTTCGACGCGTCGTTCACCGGCGCGGCGACGCTCTCGTCCGACGGCCGCCACGTCGTCGAGCATCGAGGGGCGTCGTTGGTGATGTACGACGCGGCCTCGGGGGCCCACACGCGGACCTTCGAGGGGCACTGAGATCGAGCGCGAGCTGCGTCACCCCGGCCGGTGGTGGACCAGCGTCCTCGCGATCTTGCCGCGGGCGTCGATCTCCATCACCTCGACGACGACTCGGCCGCGGTGGTTCCGGTAGACGACGGCGAGGCTCGCGACTCCCGGCACGACGTCGATCAGCTCGAACGCGAGCGGCGGTGACGCCGCCAGGCCGGCGGCGAAGTAGGCGCGGAGCTCGCCCGGGTCTCGGATCGTCCCGTCGCTGCGCCCGAGGCGCTCCGCCACGAGCGGCGAGCAGTGCTCCGGCGGGTCGGCGTAGTGCGCCAGGATCGCCTCGAGATCGTGGCGGTTCCACGCCGTGATCCAGTCGTCGGCGATGGCGCGAGCGCGCGCGAGATCCATCATGGCGGCAGCGTGCCACACGCGCCGCCGGCCCGCCACGCCGCCCGAGCGCCCGAGCCCCGAGGCGGGCCCCGAGCCCGGCGCCGCTCGGCGTTCGGACGGCGGGCCGCGCCCGTTGTAGGCTCGGGCCGTGGTCGGTTCCGGGCAGCGCTGGCGCGCGCACGCGGCGAGGGCGATCGCCGGCGCCTCCCTCGCGGCGGCGGCCGCCGCGGATGCGCGCGCCGACATCGCGCCGTCGAACGTGAGGCCGTGCGAAGGGCAGCCGAGCGGCGCGCCCTGCACCACCGATCGGTGCAACCCGGGCGCGTGCGGGGAGATCCGAGAGCTCTCCTGCAGGACCGGCGACCCGCTGGCGTGCCTGGCTTGCCGCGCCGCCGACGCCGGCTCGTGCGACGCCGCGTGCGCGAGCGAGCGCCGCCCGTGCTTCGCATGTATCCCCATCGAGATATCTCGCGAGG
>JAEUKG010000589.1 GCA_016794325.1 Myxococcales bacterium
CTCGCCGCGAGGCGCGGGCGGAGGCCCCGGACGGAAGGCGATCGCGTTCTTCCCGAGGACGACGAGATCGTGCGCCGCGAGGAGCTGGTCCTTGGCGCGGAGCCCGTTGACGAGGAGCGGCAGGGCCTCCCGCGACAGCACCCAGCCGCCCTCGCGCGGCTCGAGGCGCGCGTGGACCGGCGCCAGATCCGGATCCGCAAGGTGCACCTCGCACTCCGGGCTCGAGCCTACGCGCACCGGTGCGTCGCCCAGCGCCACCGTCGACACGGGGCCGCCCGCGGGGAGCACGACGAGGTGGTACACGCGAGCCATGGACGAACGAGCCTAGTTCAACGAGCGTCCTTCTTCGAGCGCCCTTCTCCGATCGCCCTCCTCGAGCGCGGTGTTACGCTCGGCGCGTGCGCCCCCGCGTCCGCCTCCTCGCATCGACCGCGATCGCGGCCGCGGCCCTCGCCGTCGCTGCGCCGTCGCGCGCGGACGAGGCAGCGACCGCCGAGGCGCTCTTCCGCGAGGGCCGCCGGGCGATGACGCGCGGCGACTGGGCCGACGCCGTCGCGCGCCTGCGGGAGTCGCAGCGCCTGGAGCCCGCGCCGGGCACGCTCCTCAACCTCGCGATCGCGGAGGAGAAGGTCGGCCGGCTCGCCGCCGCGTGGGAGCACGCGCGCGCCGCCGCAGACCAGCTCCCACCGTCCGACGACCGCCAGAAGCTCGCGCGCGATCTCCACGAGGCGCTCGACAAACGGCTGCCGCGCCTGGTCCTCCGCCCGACCGCCGCGTCCGACCGCGCTGGCGTGCGGCTCGACGGCGTCGCGCTCGGCGCAGCGTCCTTCGGCGTGCCCTTGCCGATGGACCCCGGCCGACACGAGGTCGTGGTCCGTGCGCCGGGTCACCTCGACCGCGTCGTCAGCGTCGAGCTCGGCGAGGGCGCGACGGTCGAGCAGCGCGTCGAACCCGGCGCGCGCGTGAGCAGCGACGCGGCGACCCGCGACGGCGGCGCGGTCGCATCGTCGAGCTCGCGGTGGCGCACGGTGGGGTTCGTCGGCCTCGGGGTGGGGGCGGCGGCGCTCGCGGCCGGCGGTGTGACCGGTTACATGGCGATGCGCAAGAACGAGACGGTCGAGGCCCACTGCGATGCGCGCGGTTGCGACGCCACCGGGGTCGACGCCGCCGGCTCCGGGAGGGACCTCGCGACCGTGAGCACCATCGCGACGGTCGCGGGCGCGGCCCTCGTCGTCGGCGGCGCGCTCGTCGTCTGGCTCGCGCGCGGGCGGCCAGCGCCGGCCGCGGCCGCGCTCACCTTCTGACGCCGCGGCCCCCCGCGGCCCCTGGCACGGGCCACCCCAAGACTGTCCCGGGCCACCCCCCCGCCGCAGGCCACCCCCAAAATTCGTTAGCCAGCGAAGCAAAAACGCGGGCGCCCCGATGGAACTGCCGTTGCATGGGCGCCCGTCATGAACCTCGTGCAGTTTCAGGTCAAGCGAGCGCACTGGCGGCTTTGGGACTTCGAGGCGAAGCTCCTCGCGCCCTTCGGGACGACCCCCGCGCGCCTCGACATGCTCCAGTGCATCGCCGCGCACGGCGCCCCGACGCAGTCGCTGCTGATGTGGCAGCTCGGGCTCGCGGGGGCGACGGTGAGCAAGATGCTGAAGCTCCTCGACGCGCACGGGCTCGTGCAGCGCGACGTCGACCCCGTAGACCTTCGCCGACGCATCGTGAGGCTCACGGATGAGGCTCGCGCTCTCCTCGCGAAGGTGCGGCGTGTCCTTCTGCGCACCGGGGTCGCGTGGAAAGCGCGGGCCCGCTGCCTCGTCGACATCCCGCTCGACCCGCAGCGCGTCATGCAGCTGGTGGACAGCACGCGTCGAGTGCAGTGGGCGCTCAAGGACCGCGCCGCCTTCGTTCCCGAACCCGTCGAGATGCCGAACCCCGACGTCGTGCGCTCGCTCGTCGGGGAGGAGCTGACGCTCTTCAAGCGCACGATCCAGTATTGTCAGTCCCGCTTCAACCACCTCCCGTTCATGTACATCCTCGAGACGTGACCGGCGCGGCAACGCCACCTTGAGGCCCCGCGAGACGCAAGACGCGAGGACGCAAGGCGCCCCCGCCGGACCGGCGAGCCGCGCGCCGCGCCGCAGCGCCCGCCGGACCGGCGAGCCGCGCGCCGCGCCGCAGCGCCCGCGGTTTGGCGAGGCGCGAGCCGCGCGCGACGCGGCGCCACCTCGAGGACCGCGAGACGCCCAACGCCTGGCTCGACGCCCCCGACTCAGGACCGCGCGCACCGAGCCGCGTGGGCGCGCCCCGTCGCGCCCCGAGCCCCGCCGCCCGAGCCCGCGCGCGCCGCGATCCGGAAATTTTCTTCCGGTGTCCCTGCGCCCGTCGGAGCATTCTTTCCGGCGTTCGCGCGCAAGTGCGCGAAACCATGGCTGGTACGCGGGCTGCAGAAGGCGCCGGCGCAGCGCCGACGGACGGCGCGCGCCATTCTCGATCCCGATTCGAAGGAGCCTCCCATGCGTCCCATGCGTCCCCTCGTCCTCGCCGCCTCCACCCTGCTCGCGCTCGGGGCCACCGGCTGCTTCGGCCTCGGCGGCTTCGGCCGTACGCCGATGCCGGCCGACCAGGTCGGGGCGCTCACCACCTGCAAGGGCAGCGACATGGCGAGCATCAAGAAGAACCTGATGCTCAGCGGATACTCGATCCGCTCTGCGAGCGACGACGCGATCGAGACCGACTTCAAGCAGGTCTCCGGCTACGGCACGAACAAGGAGCTGCAGCGCGTGAGCATCGTCAAGGTCGACGACAAGACGGCGCGCTTCCACGTGCGCGTCAAATCGGAGGGCGTCGAGAAGGTCGAGACCGGCCGCGTCACCACCACGAGCGGCAAGGTCGTCGCCACCGACAACAAGCTCGTGCACACCGAGAACGAGGAGGACGAGCACTACTTCAACGAGTCGCGCCAGCTCCACGAGAAGACCCACCGCGAGGTCTGCGGCTCCTGAGCTATGCTGGAGCCGTGATTTCCAGGCACGCCGCCCCCGCGCTCGCCGCCGCCGCGCTCGCGGGGTGCGCCGCCGTGCTCGGCGCCGACTTCGATCGGCACCTCGCCCCCGACGCCGACGGCGGCGCCGCTGGAGACGCGACCGCCGCTGCCGACTCGCCGACGTCGCCCACCGACGCGGCCGCCGACGCCGCGCGTGACGCCGGTCCGCCTCCGCCGGCGGTGGACTGCGGGGACATGGGCGGGCTCCAGGCGGGGGCGGCGTGGCCGACCGAAGGCTACTGCAACACGCGGCCCGGACGCTCGGGCGCGCCCGCGCTGAAGAAGCCCAAGATCGCGTGGCGCTACACCGTGCCGACGGCGAACGCCGCGTTCACCTCCCCGCCCGTCATCGCCGCCGACGGCACCGTGTACGCTGTGGCGTTCGATCCTCCCGACGCGGCGGCGCTCGGCTATTCGCTCGTCGCCGTCCGCGCGTCGGGCCAGGAGCGCTTCCGCGCCGCGCTGCCTTCGGGCTTCGGCGGCGTGTCGGCCTCGCCGACGATCGCCGCCGACGGCACCGTCTACGTGGCCGCCGTCGCGGCGCTCACCGCCTTCACCGCCGACGGCGCCCCGAAGTGGTCGAAGCCGCTCGGCAACGCGCCAGCGGCGGCGCCGACGGTGCTGCCCGACGGCACGGTCGTCGTGGCCGGCGCGGCGGCGCTCGAGGCATTCTATCCCGATGGAAACAGTCGTTGGTCGTACCCCTCGGACGGCTACGGCTTCGTCGGGACGGCGGCGGTCACCGCGGGCGGCCTCCTCGTCGTCGGCGAGCAGCCGCCGCTCGGGCAGCTCGACGGCGCCGTCCACGTGGTCTCGCCCGACGGCCAGCGGCGCGCCAAGATCGGGGTCTCGGGGACGCCGCGCACGACGCCGGTGCTGGTCGACAAGACGCGCTTCGCCGTCTCGACGACGACCTCGCGCTACGCGGTGCTGACGGTGAGCGGCGGCGTCGACAGCGTGAAGGCGGGTCCGTCGGTCTCGGACCCGCTCGCGCCCGTCGCGTGGTCGGCGCCGCTCGTGTGGTTCGCCGGCGCCCGCAGCCGCCCGGTGACGCTCGACGTCGCGACCGGCGCGGTCGTCGCCAGGGACGACGTCGGATCCATCACCACCGGCTTCGCCGCCGCGGGCGACGGCACGCTGGTCGTCGCCACGCGCGGCGGCGGCACCCCCAACGTCCTCCGAGGTCTGTCGGCCGACGGCGCGACCGAGCGGTGGTCGGTGGAGCTCGAGATCACGGGCGCCGATCCCAAGGGGCCCGCGATCGGGTCCGACGGCGCGGTCGCGCTGCCCTGGGGCCCGACCCTCTATCTCGTTAGGGATTGAGCGCCTCGACCGCGCGCCGGGGGGGCGGCGCGCCGCGTCGCGGTGAGCGGCGCGCGGAGCGCCGAGCCATCGTCGGGGGCGCGCGGACCTCGCGCGTCGTCACGCGCCGCACGCCGTGCGCGCGCCTCGTCCCAGCGGACGTGGTCGACGAAGAGGTCGAAGTCCGGCTCAGCGCCGTCGATCGAGGGGGTCGGTCGACGGCGCGACGGAGGCGGGGGCGGCCGCGCTGGGGGGCGCGGCGCTGACCGGCGCCTCGGCCGATCGCCCGAGCGACGGAGCGGCGCGCAGGCCTGGGGAGAGCGCGGCCGCGGACGGCGCGCCGGTGGAGAGCGCCACGGGGGCTCGCGCGGTCGGTGCCGAGGTAAGGGCAGCCGGCGGCGACGACGTGAGGAGCGGCGGAGTAGACGCGGCGAGGGGCGCGCTCGGGAGCGGAGGCGGAGGTCTCGTCGCCGCGTAGCCAGCGGCGAGCGCGAGCGCCAGGACGACGGCGACGATCGGGAGCACACCGAGCCGCCTCCCGGCGACGGCGGGCTCGCGCGGCGCGGGCGCGCTCGCGGACGACGACCCCGCGACCGGCGAGCTCGCGCTCGCGGACGACGACCCCGCGACCGCCGAGCTCGCGGGCGACTCGACGTGCGCCACGCCGTCGAGCGCGCGACGCATCACCTCGGCGCTCGCGAACCGCTCCTTGCGCGAATACGCCATCGCGCGATCGATAACGTCCGCGAGCGCGGGGTCGAGGTCGGGCGCGCGCGACGCGACGCGCGGCACCGGCCGCGTCGCCGCGAAGGCGAGGCGCTCCTGCGGCGTCGCGCCCTCGTGGGCGTCGAGCCCGGTCGCGAGCTTGAGCAACGTCGCGCCCACCGCCCACACGTCCGTCGCCTCGTCGACGAGATCCCAGCGGCCCTGCGCCTGCTCCGGCGCCATGAAGCCCACCGTGCCCAAGACGGCGTCGAGGCTCGTCACCCCCTCGCCGCTGCCCTCGCTCTCGCGGGCGAGGCCGAAATCGAGGACCTTGAGATCCCCGCCCTCGGCGCGGACGACGTTCTGGGGCTTCACG
>JAEUKG010000604.1 GCA_016794325.1 Myxococcales bacterium
GACGGCGGCTTCGGATTCGCCATCGCCAAGGCCTTCGCCGAGGCCGGCGCGAGCGTCTGCGTCGGCACCTGGCCGCCCGCCATGGGCATCTTCGAGACGCTCCTGCGGCGCGGCAAGCTCGACGAGTCGAAGAAGCTCGCCCGAGGCGGGTCGTTCGAGTTCGAGAAGATCTACCCCCTCGACGCGGCCTACGACACGCTCGACGCCGTCCCCGAGGACGTGAAGACCAACAAGCGGTACGCCGAGCGCGGGGACTTCACCATCGAGGGCATGCGCGCGCGCATCGCCGAGGACTTCGGCGACAAGAGCCTCGACGTGGTCGTCCACTGCCTCGCCAACGGCCCGGAGGTGAAGAACCTCCTCCTCGACACGAGCCGCGCCGGCTACCTCGCGGCGATCGGGACGAGCGCGTATTCGCTCGTGTCGATGGTCCAGCGGCTCGGGCCGCACATGCGACCCGGCGGCAGCTTCTTGTCGCTCTCGTACATGGCGGCCGAGCGCGTGATCCCCGGCTACGGCGGCGGCATGTCGAGCGCCAAGGCCGCGCTCGAGAGCGACACGCGCGTCCTCGCGTTCGAGGCCGGGCGCCGCTTCGGCGTGCGCGTGAACACGATCTCGGCGGGGCCCTTCGCCTCGCGCGCCGCGAGCGCCATCGGCATCATCGACGCGATGGTCGAGTACACCCGGCTGAACTCGCCGCTGCCGGAGGCGATCACCGCGGCCGACGTCGGCAACACCGCGGCGTTCCTCGCGAGCCCCCTCGGCGCCGGCATCACCGGCACCACCGTGTACGTCGACAAGGGCTACCACGCGATGGGCAAGAGCGTCTGACGCGAGCCGGCCCTCTTCCCAGCGGCCAGGCCCACCTGTAGCGTGGGGCGCAAAAGGTGCACCCCATGGACGCATGTCTGCCCTGCGCGCCGACGCGCAACCCGACGAAACACGTCTACTACTCGATGACCAAGGGCCTCTGCGGCACGTGCAAGGCCAGCGTCGACGTGAAGATCGTGTTCCGTGACGGCGCCGTCTTCCACGACAAGTTCTGCCCCACCCACGGCCACGAGTCGGTCCAAGTGGCCTCGAGCATGGAGTGGTACCTCGACGCGATGTCGTTCGTGGCGCCGAGCACGCCCCCGCGCGGCGAGACGAAGCCGGTGAAGGCCGGCTGCCCGTTCGACTGCGGCCCGTGCAAGTCGCACCAGCAGAAGACCTTCATGCCGGTCGTGCCCATCACCAGCTCGTGCAACCTCGACTGCCCCATCTGCTACACCGTCAACAAGAACGACGACGCGTACATGATGAAGGTCGAGGACTTCGCCAAGATCCTCGAGCACCTCAAGCGCCAGCACGACGACCTCGACATCATCAACTTCACCGGCGGCGAGCCGACGATGCACCCCGAGCTCCCGACGTTCTTGCGGATGTCGCGCGAGGCCGGGATCCGGCGCCTCACCGTGTCGACCAACGGCCTCAAGCTGATGAACGAGGACTACGCCAAGGTGATGGGCGAGCACGACGCGCGCGTCGTCCTCTCGCTCGACACCTTCGACGACGAGGTCGACATGAAGCTCCTCGGCGCCACCACCGTGAAGGCGAAGCTGAAGGTGCTCGACCTGCTCGAGAAATACGACGTCACCACCACCATCCTGCCCGCCGTCGCCGCCGGCCTCAACGACAAGGACGTGGGCCCCCTCTGGGACCTCGTGGTGTCGAAGAAGAACGTCTGCTCGCTCGAGCTCCACACCCTCACCTTCACCGGCCAGGGCGGCGTCGGCTTCGAGCGCACCGCGCGCATCTCCACCCCCGATCTGCACCGGATCCTCGGGGAGCACACCGGGGGCAAGATCCAGACGAAGGACTTCGTCCCCTCGCCGCTCGCACACCCGCTCTGCTACTCGATCTGCTACGTGCTCGTGCTCGACGACGGCGGCTACGTGCCGTTCACGCGGTTCATGTCGCGGGCCCAGCTCTTCGAGCTCCTCGGCGACTCGATCTACATCCAGCCGCACGAGAAGGTGGAGACCGTCCTCCGCGGGGCGATCGACGACCTCTGGTCCCGCGACGACGTGCCCGAGGCCGAGGCCATCCTCCGCACCCTCAAGCGCCTCATCAAGGACATGTTCCCCCCCGAGCCCCTCGCGCTCGCGGAGCGCCAGAAGATCGCCGAGCGCGCGTCCAAGGCCATCTACATCCACTCGCACATGGACGAGGAGACGTTCGACGTCTCGCGCATCATGAAGTGCTCGATCGGCGTCCCCGACGTCGACGGCTCGAACATCCCGACCTGCTCCTACAACATCCTCTACCGCGAGAAGGACGCCCGCTTCTCCGACGAGGCCATGCTCGCGCGCATGGACGAGACGCGCCCCAAGGCCGGCGACCGCCGCCGCCTCCCCCTGCTCGCGAGGTGATCATGTCGACCGTCAAGCTCCCCATCGCCGAGCCCAAGCACGTCTTCACCCCCGACGCCTCGTCGCGCGAGGTGTTCCACTCCTTCTCCCGCGGGCTGTGCCCGCAGTGCAAGAAGGCGGTGGACGGCGTGCGCGTCATCCGCGAGGGCAAGGTGTTCCTCCGCAAGCAATGCCCGACGCACGGGCAGAGCGAGGCGCTCATCTCCGGCGACGCCGACTGGTTCTTGAAGTCGCTCACCTACATCAAAGAGGGGTCGGTCCCGCTCCAGTACTCCACCGAGGTCAAGAACGGCTGCCCCGACGACTGCGGGCTGTGCCCCGACCACGAGCAGCACTCGTGCCTCCCGATCATCGAGATCACGAACCACTGCAACCTCGAGTGCCCGATCTGCATCGTGCAGAACCGCCACAACTACAACATGACGAAGGAGGAGTTCGGGCGGATCCTCGACGGGCTCGTGGCCAAGGAGGGGAACATCGAGACGATCAACCTCTCCGGCGGCGAGCCGACGCTCCACCCCGACTTCATGGACCTCCTCGACATGGCGCGCGCGAAGAAGGAGATCTCGCGCGTGTCGATCTCGACGAACGGCCTCCGCTGCGCCACCGACTACGCCTTCTGCGAGGAGCTCGCGCGCAAGAAGGTGTACGTGAGCCTCCAGCTCGACGCGCTCTCGAACCCGGCCCTGCGCGTCCTGCGCGGCCCCGGCGACCAGGCGGGCGCGAAGGAGAAGGCGCTCGCGAACCTCGAGCGCGCCGGCGTGCGCACCACGATCGTGTCGACGGTGGCCAAGGGGGTCAACGACCAGAACATCGGCGACTGCATCCGCCTGCTCTACGAGAAGGACTTCATCCTCTCGCTCACGTTCCAGCCCGCCGCCTACACCGGCTACGGCGGCGAGCACTTCGCGCCCCACGATCCGATGAACGTCATCACGATCCCCGACGTGGTGCGCGCGGCGGAGGAGCAGACGGGCGGCCTGCTGAAGAAGAGCGACTTTCTCCCCCTGCCCTGCTCGCACCCGAGCTGCTTCGGGCTCACCTACCTCCTCAAGACCGAGGACGGCTACATGCCGTTCCCGCGCTTCCTCGAGCTCGAGAAGTACCTCGAGGTCATCTCCAACCGGGGGACGATCCGCCCCGACCACCAGCTCGAGAGCGCGATCAAGGGCGCCATCGACGAGATGTGGACGAGCGCGGGCCAGGTGCCCGACGTCGACAAGATCCTGTCGGCGCTCCGCCGCTCGATCTTCCTCATGTACCCCGAGGACCGCGCGCTCGCGCTCGAGGAGCGGCTCCACATCGGCGAGAGCCTGGTGAAGACGGTGTTCATCCACGCGTTCATGGACGTGCACAACTTCGAGGTCGACCGCATCAAGAAGTGCTGCACCCACTACGCGATGCCCGACGGCCGGCTCATGCCCGGCTGCGCGTACAACAACCTCTACCGGGAGCGCGACGCGCGCTACACCGGCGCCGTCGGCACGCCCCAGATCTGGGGCAAGGGCGCGGGCAAGGGTTGACCGTGCGGCTCTCGGGCAAGCGCGTCCTCGTCACCGGCGGCGCGCGCGGGCTCGGCCGCGCGCTCTGCCTCACCTTCGCCAAGCACGGCGCCAAGGTCGCCTTCACCTATGCCAAGAACGAGGAGGCCGCGGCGTCGCTGTCGGCCGAGCTCGCCGCGAAGGGCGCCGAGGCGCGCGCGGCGCGGCTGTCGGTCACCGACGGCAAGGGCACCGAGGCCCTCGTGAAGGAGCTCGAGGCGGCGTGGGGCGCGGTCGACGTGCTCGTCAACAACGCGGGCGTCACCCAGAACCTGCCCATCGCGCTCCTCGAGGAGGACGACTGGGACAAGGTGATGGACACCAACGTGAAGGGCGCGTTCATCACGTCGAAGGCGGTGCTGCGGGGGATGATCCGGCGCAAGGCGGGCGTCATCCTCAACGTCGGCTCGCTCGCGGGCGAGCGCATGATCGAGGCCCCGGTGCACTACTGCACGAGCAAGGCCGCCCTGCGCGGCTTCACCGAGGCGCTCGCCAAAGAGGTCGCGCGCCACCAGATCCGGGTGCTGAACCTCGCCCCCGGCCTACTCGAGGACGGCGTGGGCCGGAACCTCCCGGACTACCGGCTCGCCGACTACCTCAAGCACTGCGCGCTCGGCCGGGTCGGCACGTTCGACGAGATCGCCGAGCTCGCGGCGTTCCTGATCTCGGACGACAACGGCTACATGTCCGGCGCCACCGTCATCGCCGACGGCGGCGTGTAGCCCGCGGCCGACGTAGGGCGATGTCGGACTCGGACGCGCGGGAATCCCCGGCGGCCGTTCGCGGTATGATGATCGCACGATGACGCCGATGGGGAACGACGCCGCCGCTCAGGTGGCGACCGCGATCGCGCAGCCGGTGGCCGCGGTCGCGCCGGCGGAGGCGCCCGCCGCGCAGCCGCACGTGGTGCGCGCGCCGGCGAAGACCGCGCGGCGCATCGCCCTCGTGCTCTCGGTCTTCGCCGTGGTGACGACGTTCGGTGCGGGCTACTCCATCCGCAAGGTCATCGCGAACGTCGAGAACGACGCGGCGCTGCCGTGGACGTTCGCGGCGATGGGCCTCCTCCTCGGGGCGCTCGTCCTCCGCATGTTCGCCGCGGTCTGCGAGATCTTGTGGCTCGAGCGCACCTGGTCGAACCTCCCGGAGGACCTCCGCAAGGTGGGCCCCGTCGAGAAGCCGAACACCGGGCTCGTCATCGGGCTGAACTTCGTCCCCGGCGTCGCCTGGGTGTGGAAGCTCGGCCTGGTGATGGGGATCGCCGACGGCTTCGAGGCGGTGCGGCGCGACGTCGTCCCCTTCAAGGCCGGCATCCCCAAGCGGCTCGGCATGGCGGCGGTGATCGTCGGCTGGATCCCCGGCCTCAACGTGTACATTGCACCTTTCTTGTGGGAGATCTTCGCGACCAAGGTCGACGTCGCGTGCCAGGAGATCCTCCACCTCCGCGGCAGCGGCTGATCGCGCGATTCGCGGACCTTTTCCGCCACGGTTGAGCTACGCTGGGCTACGAGGAGGTCTTCATGCGCCAAGTCTTGTCTTTCGTGATCGGAGCTACGGTCGTCGGCATCGCCGCCCTCGCGGGCTGCAAGAGCGACGACGACAACGGCGGGTCGACGAGCTCGTCGTCTTCGTCTTCCGGCGGCTCTTCGTCTTCGTCGTCTTCGGGCGGCTCTTCGTCTTCGTCTTCGAGCAGCAGCTCGTCTTCGTCTTCCGGCGGCGTGACCACGCTCGAGGAGGACCTCGCCAAGGGGATCTGCGACAAGACGGTCCAGTGTTACCCCGCGCTCGCCAAGCTCGCCTTCGGCGACGCCGCGGGCTGCGTCGCCCGGGTCGCGCCCCAGTTCAAGAAGTCGCTCGCGGCGCCCGGCAACCAGATCAACGCCACCAACGCGAAGGCCTGCATCGACGCGTTCAAGCTCGCGGCCTGCGGCACCGACCCCGGCGAGCTCCCGGCCTGCAACATCCCCGGCACCCTCCCGAACGGCACCGCGTGCGGCGCCGACTCGCAGTGCGCGAGCAACTCCTGCTACACGATCGGCACCGACGCCTGCGGCACGTGCCAGCCCCGCGCCGCCGAGGGCGCGAGCTGCACGGCGGCCAAGTGCGCGCCGGGCCTCATCTGCGAGGGCGAGACCAACAAGTGCGTCAAGCCCGGCGGCGTCGGCGCCTCGTGCGACGGGCTGATCCCGTGCGCGAACGGGCTGGACTGCGTGTCCGGCAAGTGCGCCAAGCAGCTCGGCGGAGGCGCCGCCTGCCAGGTCGACGGAGCGGCCAAGTGCGACACCGCGCTCGGCTTCTTCTGCAAGCCCGCGGCCCTCGGCTCCCCGGCGGGGACGTGCACCGCCATCGGCTTCAACAAGCCGCCGGCGGGCAAGTGCGGGGTCGACGTCGCGACCTTGAGCTTCAACCTCTGCGAGGCCTCCTCGTGCGAGGGCGCGGCCGGCGCGACGCCGGGCACCTGCACGCCGTACCTCAAGGACGGCGACGCGTGCGGCGCAGGCGTCAACGCCCAGTGCCAGTCGCCGGCGCTCTGCCGCGCCGGCAAGTGCACCATCGACGACCCGGGCGCCTGCAAGTAGCGCGCGCTCAGCCGAGCCTGGGGCCCAGCCCGACGAGCGGCGCGCCGTCCTCCTGGACGAGGACCCGCGCGTCGTTGTTGAGCCCCAGCTCGGCCTCGTAGCCGCGCGTATCCTGATCGAGATAGAGCGTCAGGGCGTCCGACACGTCGACGCCCTGGCGCGGCGATCCCGGCATGAAGCCGGCCGCCATGCCGTCGGCGATCTCCCAGATCACCTCGGCCACCGCCTCCGCGTCGTCGGGCGAGCACACCGCGACGACGTCGGGCCTGCCCCACTTGTGCATCCCCCGGGTGTGGATCACGTGGCCGCCGCCCGCCTCCGTCGCCTCGCTCTCGAAGACGATCTGCGCTTCGCGGCGGACGTCGAACTCGGCGTCGACGGCGGCGATGCGGCCGGGGGTGAGGAAGCGCCCGACGTGAGCGTCGAGGATCACCGTGGCGCCGCGCTCGGCGAGCCAGCGGACGAGCGCCCACGCCGTCTGCAGGTAGCCGAGGTCCTCGGGGTCCTGCACCTTCGCGTCGACGGTGAAGCAACGGTCGGCGGCGTCGAGGGCGGCGGCGGCGGCGCCGAGGTCCTGCGCCGCGATCTCGCGCAGCGGGCCCGTGCGCCAGCCGTCCACCCACTCCTGGCTCCCCTCGCCCGCGTGCTCGCTCACTGCGACGTGAGCGAGGTGGTCGCGGCCCGGGACGCCGTATTTCGCCATCGACAGCGGCACGTCGTTCGCGAGCGGCCCGTTCGCGAAGACCACGAAGAGCGCGTGGGCCACGCGCTCGCACGGCGCCGCCGCCTCCCGCGTCCAGAGCGGGATCGCGGTCACGAGCCGCTCCGCCCGCTCGCCTCGCGCAGCGCGCACTTCCCGGCCTCGCACGCGGCGCGCTGGTGCCCGCACGGGTCGACGAGGCACGCGACGGGCCGACCGGGGCACTTGGGCTGCGCCTGCCCGGGGGCGAGCGAGCGGCAGAAGCAGCCGCCGCAGTAGTCCGAGAACAACGTGCAATCTGCATCTTTTGCGCAGGCGCCGGGCGCGGCCGCGGGCCCGGGCGTCGACGCGGCGCCGGTGGCCGGGGGCGCGGCGGAGGCGCTGGCCGCGGCGGTGCTGGAGGGCGCGCTCGCGGGGACGTGGGGCGCGGAGGCGGTCGCTGGCGGCGCGCTCGCCGCGGGGCCGGGCGGCGGCGCGGGCGCGGGCGACGGCGCGCACGCTCCGACGAGGACGAGGACGAGGGCGAGCGCGAGGGGGGCCTTTCGCATCGGTCCGTTGTAACTCGCCGCGGCCGGCGCGCGAACAAGATTCGGCGCCCCTCCGCTCACGCCCTGACGGGGGCCCGCGCGCCGGTGCTGCTCCCCCAAGGGCTCGCGTCCAAGAGCGCCCGCGCGCGCTCGCGATCGGCCGCGCCGAGCCGGTTCTTGGCGCCGGCGCGGAGCGCGAGCGCGAGCGCGCCGGCCGACGCGAAGCGATCGGAGGGGCGCTTGGCGAGGGCGATCGCGAGCACGAGCTCGACGTCGCGCGGGAGCGCCGGCGCGGCCTCACGCGGCCGCGGAGGCTGCTCGTAGACGACACCGAAGAGGATCCGGGGCACGTCGCCGCCGCCGAACGGACGCCGCCCGGTGAGCGCGCGGTACAGCACGGCGCCGAGCGAGAACACGTCGGCGGTGGCGTCGGTCGCTCGCCCCTGGGCCTGCTCGGGCGACATGTAGCCGGGCGTGCCGACGACCTGACCTTCGGTGAGCGTGCCCTGGGACCCGAGGAGCCGCGAGACGCCGAAGTCGAGGACCTTCCACCGCGGCCGACCGTCCGGCGCGTCGGCGAGGAAGAGGTTCGACGGCTTGAGGTCGCGGTGGACGATGCCCGCGGCGTGCGCGAGGTCGAGGCCCTTGGCGACGTCGTCGGCCAGCGTCGTCGCCTCGTCGAGGTCCAGGGTCGCGCGCCGCCGGAGCACCGCCGCGAGATCGGCGCCGGTGAGGAGCTCCATCGCGATGAAGGGGACGCCGCCCTCGGTCGCGCCGACCTCGAGGACGTCGACGATGTTCGGGCCCCGCAGGTTCGCCGTGATCTCGGCCTCGCGCAGGAAGCGGCGGGTGAGGTCGGGGTCGTCCGCCGCGCGCGCGTGCAGGAGCTTCACCGCGACCCGCTGGCCGGACGCCGGGTCGTGGGCAGCGAAGATCTCGCCCATCGCCCCCCGCCCGACGAGCTCGCCGAGCACGAAGCGCCCGCACGTGGCCTCGCGCACGACCCGACCGGGCACGCGCATCGCGACGTCGAGGTTCTCGCGGGCCTCCTCGAGCTGGGCCTCCCGATCGCGCGCGAGCCGGGTGGCGGCGTTCGAGCGCTCGATGGCCTCGAGCATCGTGCGGCGGCTGACGAGCCCCTGCACCAGCGCGACGAGGTAGACGAAGTACACCATCAGCGCCATCGTCGCGAGGCCGACGCGGGAGGCGCCGGTGGGCGCGATGACGCCGGGATCGGCGACGACGCCGGCGACGACGAGCATCGCGGAGACGAAGTGGGCGGTGGCGACGAAGAGCGCGATCGCCACCGCCGGCCGGCGATCCTCGGCGATCGAGAAGAACGCGAAGCCGAGCACCACCGCGGCGGCCACGGGCGAGAAGATGCCGAGGTACCAGATCAACACGAGGGAGGCGGCGGCGGTGGTGGCGCCGAAGACGCGGAACACGAACGGGCCGTAGCGGCGAGGGTCCCGGGTGCGGTGCCACACCCACCCTCCGACGGCGACGAGCGCGCCGTGGGCGCCGAACGTCGCGATCCGCAACGTCGGGTGGCCCGCGTACAGGAGCTGGAGCCCGAGCCCGACGACGGCGAGGACGACGATCGCGCGGGCGAAGCTCCGCGCGCGCGCCGCCTCGTCGCCCCGCACCGCGAGGAGCGTCGTGTCACCCACCGCGCTCGGCGCGCGGGTGACGGAGCCCCCGCTGACCGAGGGGCCGGTGGGCGGCGCCGACGGGGCGCGCACGCTCTTCGGCGCGACGAGCGTGACTGTGCCTTCACCCTCGGCGGCG